>JACCZL010000536.1 GCA_013695975.1 Chloroflexota bacterium | reverse complement strand
GGTTCCGGCTTCCCAGATACTGATGCGCGAATGCTCCGCCCCTACGACCAGAAGAGCCGGCTGAGGCGGGTGCGCCAGCTCGACTCCTTATCGGTGTCCCCGGCTGACGACAGTGCTTCGGCAGCGGGACCGAGCTCCGCGCGGCGAGCTGCCAGGGTTTGCTCGAGGCGGGCGCGGTCCTGCTCGAAGAGCTCGAGTCGGTTGCGCATCCCACGTTCCTCGATGCGTAGCGCGGTGATCCGCCAGCCGACAATCCGATTGTTGTGGCGCAGGTCGAACAGGCGAAAGCGGAGGGTTGCCGAGCGACCCTCCAGGCCCATGAAGCGCTCGCGGGCCTGCTGCCGGGCCTCGCGCACCGTCGCGTCGTTGTCTGGATCGAGGGCGTCCGCCTCGCGCTCGCCCTCCGCGAGCGCGAGGCCATGCGCGAAGACGATCAGCCTGGCGTGCTCACCCCACTCCGTGGCCCAGCCGCGCTCCTCGGCCAGGTGATCGGCTTCGGCCAGGCGCTCGGGGAGGACGTCCAGCTCGGCGACGACCGCGGCAGCGCCATCGAGCAGGTTTGCGTACATCCCGCGGCTCTTGCGGGGACGGTCTGGCCCGAGACTTGGTAGCTCTTCGTGCTCCGGGAGTGGCGTGGTCCGCAGGCCCAACGCCGCCAGCGCCCGCTTGAGCCGCTCCTCCTCGCGTCGTGCGGCCACGATCTCGGCGCGGATCCGAAGATGCTGGTCCGCCAACGTCAGCCAGGTCGTCTCGAGCTCGTCGGCCTCCCGCGTCAGGACGAAGACGACGTACCTGTGAAAGGCGTACTGGGCCTCGGCAGCTAGCAGCTCCTCGCGGGCGTCGTCGAGCGCGCCGAGCAGCTCGGCAGCGGCCTGCCCCCGAATCGGCCGAAGCTCGCCGTCCGCTGTCAGCGAGACGGCCCCGCGCTCGAAGATGGCCCCCAATCCCATCCCCGACGTCGGCCAGACGTCGCCGGCCACGTCGAGAGCCTGCTCCAGCGTCTCGCTCAGCATCCCCAGGCGCACGCGGACCGGACCGTCCGGCATCATAGCCTCGGATTACCAAGCACGGCGTTCACCTCAGTGGATGAACATTCGGTCGCTGAAGAACGCAAGGCGACCGGTAGGGGCGAAGCATTCGCGCAGGAGGACTGGCCTCGCCAGAACTGGTGCGCGAATGCTTCGCCCCTACTCGCGACGCGGCGGCTAGCTTGGAAGGAGCGGTCCGCTCAGCGCGGGGTGGCCGCCTCCATGGCCGGCGCCTGGATGCCGACACCATCGGCGACGCGTCTTCCGAGCTCTTGGTCGCACTGCTGGAAGTGCCCCACCATCCGCTCCTGGACCTGTCGCTCGCTCTGGTTCAGGGCGTCGACCAGGTTCTTGACCAGGTCGTCGCGCTCCCACTGCTCGATGGTTCGGTAGCGCTCGCCGGCTTGCTGGTAGTCGTTGGTCCGGCTGAGCTTCTTGCGGGTCAGGCGCCCGTGGATGACCGGGCCCTGCTCGTCGTGGGTTGCGTAGGTCGCCTCCTGGAGCCCGCCGAGGCTGCTTGGCTCGTAGTTGACGTGGGGGTTCTCACCGGCCCCATCGACGTGGTAGGTCATCTGACCGTCGCGCTGGTTGGTCGAGACCCTCGCCTTCGGCGCGTTGACCGGCAACTGGAGGTAGTTTGGCCCGACCCGATGGCGCTGGGTGTCGGAGTAGGAGAAGGTCCGCCCGACCAGCATCTTGTCGTCGGAGAAGTCGAGCCCGTCGACCAGGACGCCGGTCCCGAAGGCGATCTGCTCGGCCTCGGCGAAAAAGTTGCTCGGGTTGCGGTTGAGCACCATCTTGCCGACCGGTCGGAGTGGAAACTGGTCCTCCGGCCAGGTCTTGGTGTCGTCGAGCGGGTCGAAGTTTAGCTCCGGGTGCTCGTCGTCGGACATGATCTGAACCCGCAGCTCCCACTCCGGGTAGTCGCCCCGCTCGATCGCGTCGCGCAGGTCCTTGGTGGCGTGGCCGAGGTCCTGGGCCTGGATCGCATTGGCCTGCTCCTGGGTGAGCGACTTGACCCCTTGCTTCGGCTCCCAGGTGTACTTGACCAGGACGGTGTCGCCCCTGGCGTCGACCATCTTGTAGGTGTTGACGCCGAAGCCCTGCTGCTGGCGGTAGTTGGCCGGGATACCACGCGGGCTGAAAAGCCAGGTCAGCATGTGCATCGACTCTGGGGTCATGCTCATGAAGTCGAAGATCCGGTTCGGCTCCTGGCGGAAGGTGACCGGGTCCGGCTTCAGGGCGTGGATCACGTCCGGAAACTTGATCGCGTCGCGGATGAAGAAGACCGGCAGATTGTTGCCGACGAGGTCCCAGTTGCCGTCCTCGGTGTAGAACTTGACGGCGAAGCCGCGCGGGTCGCGGGCCGTCTCGGCCGAGTCGCGACCGCCGATGACCGTCGAGATGCGGATCGCCAGATCGGTCCGCTTGCCCTTCTCCTGGAACAGCTTCGCTCGGGTGTACTTGCTGGCCGGCTCGTCGCCGATCGTCCCGTAGGCTTCGAAGTAGCCGAAGGCGACCGCGCCGCGGGCGTGGACCACCCGCTCGGGGATCCGCTCGCGGTCGAAATGGCTGATCTTCTCGAGGAACTGGTAGTTCTCCAGCGTGGCCGGCCCGCGCTCGCCGACCGTCCGCGAGCTCTGGTTGTCGTAGACCGGGTGGCCCTGACGGTTGGTCAGGATCGGCTGCTCGTCCGACACGCCGTCCGGCTTGCCGTTGGCTTGACCATTCGTTGTCTGCTCACTCATGCTTGACCTCCTTCGATTCGTCCAGGGGTGTTCGCACCCAATCAGCTCGGGCATGTGCATCCCCGCCGAATGGCACACGGTAATGGTACCCACCCCAGCCGGGATGTCAACTTGGCCGGCGGGTCAGGGCCATTCTTGATTGTGTAGTCCTGATCGGCCCTCGCTGTGGGTACCCCGAGTGAGCAAGAGGCTTCGGCAGCGACGCCTGGGCCGCTCGCTGAGGCTCGGCGTACAGACGATGAACCACTGTTCCCGTTGTGACACCCCTGTGACGCCGGACCCCTTCCCACCGCGGCTGAGGCGTCGTATACTGCTCGGTGTCAGGCGCGGCTGAACCGCAAGGCGAAGCCGACCGAGGCGGCGGGCCGGTCCTTCGGGACCAGTCGTCGCGGCACAGCGTGCGGGGTGACGGCCAACGCCCCAAGCGACGCCTGATTGGCGGCCCGGGAGGCGCAAGCTCCCCGGGCCGTTTCGCGTCCCCGCCGTAGTGTAGGAGCGTGAGGCACTACGCGCCTACTGGCCGAGGTGGTCGAGCGCGGCATGGAGGACGGCTGCCTCGTCGGGCGAGAGGTCGCGGCTGACCAGCAGCAAGAGGTTGTCCTTGACGAACAGGTAGGGACGGGCCTTCCAGTAGCGCGCCAGCCAGAGGCGCCAGGCCTCCAACTCTTCGAGACCCCCGAAGACCAGCAGCAGGTGCGGATCGGTAATGCCGCGCGTGACGAACGTCAATGCTTGACGATGGGTTCGTGGCTGAGGCGCATCCGGCGGCCAGCGTGCGGGCTCGACCCCCCAGACCTCCAGCCCGGCTCGATGGAGCGCCTCCAGCGCGTCGTCAGGCTCCCAGCGCGCCAATGGCGCCATCAAGAGCTAGGAGCCAGGGGCCAGGAGCCAGGAGCAGCGTTCGCCCTCCTGGCTCCGCACGGCCTGGTAGACCTTGCTGGTCAGCGGGTGGCCCACCTGGTCTTCGATAAACCCTGAAGCGCTAATCACCGTCTCGAGATTGACGCCGGTCTCGATGCCGAGGCCGTTCAGGAAGTACAGCAGGTCCTCGGTGGCCAGGTTGCCGGCCGCGCCGAGGGCGAAGGGGCAGCCGCCGAGGCCGCCGGCCGAGCTGTCGAAGATTTGGTAGCCCATCTGGAGGGCGAGGAGGGTGTTGGCGAGGGCTGTGCCGCGCGTGTCGTGGAAATGGAGTCCGACTCGGTCGACGCCGAAGCGCTCGGCGGCCGGGGCGAGGACGGCCTCGACGACGCGCGGTGTCGCCACCCCGATCGTGTCGCCGAGCGAGAGCTCGTCGACCCCGAGCTCGAGCAGCCGCTCGGCCACGTGGAGCACCGCCTCCGGGGCGACCGCGCCCTGGTAGGGACAGCCGAAGACCGTCGAGACGTAGCCCCGCACCCAGACGCCCTCGGCCCGCGCCAGTCGCACGACCTCGGCGATGTTCCCCAGGGACTCCTCGATCGTGGCGTTGATGTTGCGGCGATTGAAGCTCTCGGTCGCGGCGGTGAAGACGGCCACCTCGCGCGCGCCGGCCGCTAGCGCCCGCTCCATCCCGCGTCCGTTCGGGACCAGCACCGGATAGCGCACGCCTGGTCGCTTGAGGATCGTCCCGAGTACCTCGGCCCCATCCGCGAGCTGTGGCACGGCCTTGGGGTGGACGAACGAGGTCGCCTCGATCATTTCGAAGCCGGCCTCGCTCAGCAGGTCGATAAAGCGGACCTTGTCGGCCGTCGAGATCGCCCGCCCCTCATTCTGGAGCCCATCCCGCGGCCCAACCTCGACGATCCGAACTCGCCGCGGCAGCGATTGGAGCATGATGCCTCCCACTACCCGTCACCACTGTCTAACTCTACCAGCAGCGCGCCGCCTTCGACGGTCTGGCCTTCCTGACAGTGGACGGCGCGGACCACGCCGTCGAGGGGGGCGACGACGGTGTGCTCGATCTTCATCGCTTCGAGCACGACCAGGGTCTGGCGCTCGCGGACCCGGTCACCCTCGGCGGTTGCGACGACGACGACGCGGCCGGGCATCGGGGCCTCCAGACGGGCGGCGCCATCACGGGCGCCGGCGCTGCCACCGGCTGCCTCCACCGTCGGCGGGCCGGCGCGGCGAACGGTGTAGCGCCGATCGGCCTCGAGGTCGGTGACGAGCAAGTCGTCCTCGCGCCGAGCGACGCGCAATCGTAGGGGC
>JACCZL010000415.1 GCA_013695975.1 Chloroflexota bacterium | reverse complement strand
GCCGCGCTTCGAGTGCCGCGATCCGCGCCTCCTGCTCGACCAGCCGCGCCTCCAGCGCCTCCAGGTAGGCTCGCATCGCCGGCCGCAGCTCGGCCAGCAGCTCCTCGGGCGGGCGTGGCAGCTCGTTCACGCCGGCAGTTTACAAAATCCCCACCCCGCCGGCCACCCCGCCCGGACGGCCTGAACGCTTACGCCCGAGGTAGTCATGGTGCAACGCGCCCCCGAGAAGCTTGGGGCGACGAGCATCGCGTCCCTGCCCTGCTCCGTTATCGGCCACTCTCAGCGCGTTATCGGACGGCCCCACGTCCATCATGCGTATTATGAGCGTGTCCGAGAACGGTCGAGAATGGTAGTGGAGCAGGCGTGAAATCGACGGTTCGGGAGCCAGCTCGCCTGCGGCGCGAGTCGCCAGAGTACCCCCAGGCCGTCCTCCAGTACCTCGGCCGCGAGGCCCCGGTCGCGATCGATGCCCTCGGCAACCTCGAGATCCTCCAGCGGCCGACGCTGGCCCTGTTCTGCTCGGTCAAGTGTCCCGGGCGCGTGATCGTCCAGACCTATGACGTGGTTCGGGCGTTGCGAGATGCCGGCGTGACCGTGATCGGTGGGTTTCATTCGCCGATGGAACGGGAGTGCCTGGACCTGTTGCTGCGGGGTGGGCAGCCGGTCGTCGTCTGTCCCGCTCGGAGCATCGTCGGGCTGCGTCTGCCGCCCGAGTGGAAGGGGCCGCTCGCCCAGGAACGCTTGCTCGTGCTCTCGCCGTTCGCCGAGCAGGACCGCCGGATGACCGCCGCGCTGGCGGGGGAACGGAACCGATTTGTCGCCGCGCTGGCGGACGAGCTCCTGATCGCCCACGCCGAGGCCGGCGGCAAGACCGAGGTGTTCTCGCGGGACGTCGCCGCCTGGGGCAAGCCGCTCCTTACCCTCGCCGACGACACGAACGCCAACCTGCTCGCCCTCGGGGCGACGCCGATCCGTGCGGACGAGGTTCGGGTGCACTGGGGGACGGCCGACGCGACTCCGCTGCTCTCGGGGAGCTGAGCATGTCAGGAACGCCGGGTGACGTTGCTCGGATGGCGGGCGCCCACACCGTCGACTCGCTCCTCCGGGACATGTTCGGTACACCTCGGCGGACCGTCGAGGGCGAGATGCCGTTGCTGGACGAGCTGCTCGCCGCGCCAGAGGTCGCCGCCCACCTGGACCGCGCTGCCCTCGAGCGTCTCCTGGACCCGGCCAGCTACCTGGGCCTGGCCGGACTCTTCGTCGACCGCGTCCTCGGCCGCGCCACCGAACTGCGGGATTCGGGGACCGAAGTGTGAGATGGAGACTCTCACGTCATGCACAGAAGGAGATACAGCGGCGAGCGATTCCGGTACACTTGCTCCAATCCGTTTTGGAACGGCCCCAACACATCGTGCCTGCACGGAGTGGAAGGAAGGCGTACCAGTCGCAGCTCCGCTTCGATGGTGACCGGCTGTTCTTGGTGCGCGCCATCGTGAATGACACGGTCGATCCTCCGATGGTCGTGACAGTCTATCGAACCAGCAAGATCGCCAGATATTGGAGAACCTCGTGAAAGTCACCTATGACCCCGAGGTCGATGTCGTGCGCATCATCCTGAGCGACGCGGCCATCGAAGAGAGCGACGAGGACAAGCCCGGCCTGATCCTCGACTACGACAAGGACGGCAACATCGTCGGACTGGAAATCCTCGACGCCTCCAAGCGGATCGAGAATCCTCGATCGGTCGAGTACGCGGTCGCGGGCTAGCCGTCGCCCGGCCGCCCATTCGGACCGCGCCGCCCTCGAGCCCTTCCTGGACCGGTCGAGCTACCTGGGCCTGGCCGAAGAGGTCGTCGACCGCGTCCTCGGCCGTCCAGCGACCTGAGCGCTCGACTCGTTCGGCGACGGGGCGGCTCCAGCTCGGCTGGAGTCGATGATCAGGAAATAGTGGCACGGCTCCGGACCGGGGTTGTGGAAGTCGTGTTCGACGTCGGCCGGGAAGAACAGGGAGTCGCCCGCTGCCAGGCCTGCCTCGTCAGACCCGAAGCGGCACTCGAGGCGGCCCTGCACCACGGTGATGTGCTCCTCGACGCCGAGGCGGTGGGGCGGGAAGGCGCCGGTGCCGCGACCGGGGGGGATGACGTACCACAGCACTTCGATCCCTCGGCGCTGGAAGGCCGGCGACAGGAGGTGGCGCTCCACGCCGGACCGCGGGTCGACCAGCACGCGCCGCTCGTCGCGGCGGACGAGCGTCGGCGAGCCGCTGGCCGGCTCGCCGAGGAGCTGCGAGACGGTGCAGCCGAGCCCTTCGGCGATCTGGGAGGCCACCTTGACGGTCGGGTTCTTCGCCCCGCGCTCGATGTCCGAGAGCATGGCGCGGCTGACCCCGACGCGGCGGGACAGCGCGTCGAGCGTCAGCCCCAGCGAGCTCCGCCGCGCTCGGATGTTGCCGCCCAGATTCATCGCGTCCCTCCGTCATGATAGACGATATTCCGCTATAGTAGACAACGTCGGCGCGGCTCGGCTACGATAGGCTCGTAGGGTCGCGGCCCCGTCCGAGTATGCCAACCCCCGATCCCCGGAGGAGCGATGGCGGAGATTCGCAGTATCACGGTGATCGATCACGAGACCCACTGCGAGGCCGGCCGGGGGGTGGACCCGCCCACCCGGAAGGTGGCCGCCGGCGCCGTGATCACGAACCCGCTGGCCGGGCGAGACGCCCGGGACCACCTCGAAGAGCTGGTTGACCTCTCGGTTAGAGTCGGCGCGGTCCTCACCGAGCGGGCGCTCCGCGCCCTGGGCGACCGCCGGCCCCGCGCCTACGGCAAGGCCGTCATCGTCGGCACGGCCGGCGATCTCGAGCATGGCGCGGCAATGATCCACGTCCGCCTCGGCCTCGCTATGCGTCGCGGCGTCGGCGGCGGCACGGCGCTGATCCCGGGCAACGCAAAGGTCGCCGGGCCGGGCGCGACGATTGACCTCCTGTTCGGCGACCTCGAGGATGGCTGGGAGTACGACACGATGGACACGCTGGAGGTGTCCGTGCCCGGTGCCCCCAGGCCCGACGAGATCGTCCTGATCGTCGGCTTCGCGGCCGGCGGCCGGC
>JACCZL010000523.1 GCA_013695975.1 Chloroflexota bacterium | reverse complement strand
TCGGTGGCAAAGTCGCGATCAACCACCGTCTAGGCAAGAACCTGATCGGAGCCTTCCATCAGCCCGCCCTCGTCCTTGCCGACACCCGACTCTTGGAGAGCTTGCCGCCGCGCGAATATCGTGCCGGCTGGGCCGAGATCGTCAAGATCGCCGTGCTGTCTGACCCACACTTCTTCCGCACCCTCCAGCAGCGCACCGCCGCGCTGCTCCACTTCGAGGACGAGCAGAGCCTCGGAGGGGTCATCCGCCGAGCGGTCGAGCTAAAGGCCGCCGTCGTCGGGGAGGATGAGCGTGAGTCCGGCCGACGGGTGATCCTGAACTACGGCCACACCGTCGGCCACGCCATCGAGGCGGCGACGGGCTACCGCCGATACCTCCACGGCGAGGCCGTGGCTATTGGGATGGCCGCGGCCGGAGTGCTAGCCAATCGTCGCGGTCTCTTCGCGAGCGAAGATCTGGCGGCCCAGGCCGACCTCCTCGCTCGCTTCGGCCTACCGCACCGGGTCGACGGCGTCAGCAGCACATCCTTGCTGGGTCCCCTCGCCCGCGACAAGAAGGCGCGTGGTAAGACCATCGAGTGGGTCCTGCCGACCGGAATCGGCGGTGTGACGACCGTCCGAGACGTGCGCACCGACGAGCTCGAGGCCGCCCTGCTGGCCGTGGGCTGCGCCTGACGCCGGGCCGCCCCTTCCCGCGTATAATCGGGGCCACTCCGGAGCGTTCAGCAAGCAGCGCCGATGCAGGATCCGTTCGATATCCCGCCCCCACCGCCACCCGATCACGGAGCAGGGTTCAGCCTCCGTCAGGCGGCGCTGACCTGCGCCGTGACTACCTTTATCCTGGGTGGGTTCTGGTTCGGTTGGCTGTTTCTGTCCAACTGGAAGCTCTTGCTCCAGTTTCAGACCACCCAGGTCAGGATCCCCGGCGGCTCGAGCATTACCCTGCCGGCGCGCCCCGACGTGGTGGTCGTCCCGCAGCCGCGTCCGCCCGGACCGGCGCCGACCACCGCCCCGGGGATCGAAATCCCCCGAGAGACCGAGCTGCCGGCCTGGAGCGGTAGCAGTCGAGTCAACATCCTGCTGCTCGGGATCGACCATCGCGACGACGAACCTGTCGACGGCAGTCGGAGCGACACGATCATGGTCGTGAGCATCGACCCGGTCACCAAGGCGGTGGTGATGGTCTCGTTCCCCCGCGACCTCTGGGTCAGCATCCCTGGTCACCCCAATCAGCGGATCAACGCCGCCCACGTTTTCGGTGGGCCGGCCCTCGTCAGTCGCGCCATGGAGGCAAACTTCGGGATCAGGATCCACCACTTCGCGCGGATCGGGTTCCGCGGCTTCGAGCAGATCGTCGACGCCCTCGGAGGCGTCATCGTCGATGTCGAGCGGATGATCAAGGACGACGAGTACCCCACCGAAGATTACGGGGTCATGCGGCTAATCATCCCGCCCGGACCGCAGCTTATGGACGGCAGGCTGGCGCTGCAATACTCTCGCTCCCGTCACAGCGAGAACGACTTCGGCCGAGCCCGGCGTCAGCAACGCCTCCTCCTGGCGATGCGCGAGCGGGGACTCCAGCTCAACATCCTGCCCAAAGTCCCCTCACTGATCGGGCTCGTCCAGAAGGCCATCCAGACCGACGTCGGCGTCACCGACATGCTCGCCCTGGCGCGGCTCGGCTCGGACGTCGAGCGCGACCGCGTCAAGTCGATCGTCATCGACGCCGAGCTCGCGGACCCGTTCATCGGGCCAACCGGCGAAGACCTCCTGTCGCCCCGTCGGGCGGACATCCAGCGGGCGATCGCCCGGGCCTTCGCCGAGGCGTCAGGTCAGGCCGCCCGCATCGAGGTCCTCAATGGCACCAATCGTCCGGGCATCGCGCGCCAGCTTGCCGACCAGCTCGCCAACGCCGGCTACGAGATCGTCTGGGTAGACGCCGCCGACCGCACCGATTACCGCGAAAGCTCCCTGGTCGTCTTCAACGGGAGTCAGGCGGCCGCCACCACGCTCGCCGCGCGCCTCCGTATCCCGCCAGGCGCGATCCATGTGTCAAGCCAAACCAACAACCCGGCCGATGTCCGCATCATCCTCGGCCAGAACTACCAGCCGTAGGGGGGCCAGGCAGTCGCGGGAACCCCGCTGATCGAGACGGACACCCCTACCGATCCAGCTCCTCGCGCGCGAGTGGATGCCGCCGGTTGACGCGGTAGACGTAGCGGTCGGCGAAGCTCTGGCAGGTGCGATCGAAGAAGGTGCGGCGGTCCGCCAGCAGCACGAGCTCGGCCACCGCGACCTCGACGAGCTGGGCGATCTCCTCAGTCGGCAGCGATCTGGCCGGCCGTCGGGCCGCCGATCGCTCGATGTCAGCCAGCGTGACGAAGTCCGAGCGAAGCTCCAAGCCGCCCAGCAGCCGAACCAGCCGTCGACGCGGATCCCGCTTGCCCCGCACGCCCTCCACGTCCTAAATGCTTCCCACGACTACGTGCGCCACCGCCGTCGCCCCCCCAGCCC
>JACCZL010000515.1 GCA_013695975.1 Chloroflexota bacterium | reverse complement strand
CCGCTGGGCTGAGCGAGCCGGCAGCGACCTGCGCACGCTCGGCCTGGACTCGCCATCCGACGCCGACGGGCTGGCGCTCGAGGCCGAGCGCCTGGCGGAGCGCGGCCTGTGCGGTCGGCTCGGCCGGCACAGTCCGGAGCTCGTGCGGATGCTGGACGAAGCGCACGCCATCTTCAAGTCCAACCCATCGGTGCGATGGGGATGATGGACGCGGTCGGCGCCGTCACCCAGCAGGATGTCTGGCGGGCGCTCGCCGAGGTCGAGGACCCTGAGCTGCCGATCGGCATCGTGGACCTCGGAATCGTCGAGGCCGTGTCCATGGGCGCGAATGGCCGCCTCGTCGTCGAGCTGATCCCTACCTTCAGCGGTTGTCCGGCCCTGGAAGTCATCCGCGAGCGGGTGATCAGCCGCCTGCGAGAGCTCGGGGTCGCGGACGCCGAGGTGCGTTGGAAGCTGGGCCCGGCCTGGGACCCGGGCCGCATCTCGGCCGCGGGGCGGGCTCAGCTTCGCGAGCACGGCATCACCGGCGGCGACCCGGCGGCGGCAGCAGCCAGGAGCGGCGCCCGCTGTCCGTTCTGCGACTCCGACGACACCGAGCGCGCCTCGGGCTTCGGGCCGGCCCTCTGTCGGGTGGTCTACCGCTGCCGCTGCTGCCGCAACGTCTTCGAGGGGATGAAGCGGCCCGGCACGCTCATCCGCCTGGCGAATGCGGCCCCGCGCGCCGATCAGTAGCTACCGCCGACCGCGCGTGGGCTGTGGGCGGCGGGTCTTCTCTGGAAGACGATCGCGCTGCGCAGGCGCAGGACCAGCTCGCCGCGATGGTTGGTCATCTCGCCCAGGATTCGGACGGTCCCGCGGTCCGGACGGGTACGGGACGGGGTGCAGGCCAGGACGGTCGCCCGGGCCGAGAGCGTGTCGCCCGGCCTGACCGGTCTGAGCCAGCGGAGATCGTCGACGCCCGCCGAGAGCACACTGGCCGCGTGCGCCAGGACGCGCTCGACGTAGAGGCGCATGAACAGGCTGGCGGTGTGCCAGCCGCTCGCCACGAGCCCGCCGAAGGCCGATGCCCTGGCCGCCTGGGGGTCGACGTGGAACGGCTGGGGGTCGAACTGGCGGGCAAAGGCCACGATATCGGCCCCGGTGACCACCACCGAGCCGAGGTCGTCGCGCTGGCCGACGTGGAAGTCCTCGAAGTAACGCACGGTTGACGGTATGGACCCTTGCTCACGCTCCGCCATTAGTTATCATTCACTAAATAAATGGCATGCCAGTGCTGACGAGTGTCGTCGTCGAGCAAGGGGGCTTGGGCGCGTGTGCCGGCGCGCCGCTGCCGATAAGGCGCGCCGAGTGCCCTGGCGCATCGATGGAGGGGGACATGGCACGACCGCGAAAGGCTCGTGGGGATCTCGTCGCCCGGATCGATGGCGAGCCTACCCGGCGGCAGGCGCTCAGGGATGCCGCGGTCGAGCTGATCAGCCGCCGCGGCTACCGCGGGACGACGCTGAAGGACATTGCGAGCGAGCTCGGCATCACCGAGCCGGCCCTGTATTACTACTTCTCGAGCAAAGAAGAGCTGCTGTTCTCCATCTACCTGGAGACGCTCACCCTGGCGCTCGAGACCGTCCGCGCGATCCGGTATGGGCCAGGGAGCCCGGAAGAGAAGCTGCGCACGGTGATCGACGCTTTCACTCGCCTGGTCGTCGAGAACAAGATGTTCATCATCTTCTTCCGCGAAAAGGACGAGCTGTCGCCGGAGAACTGGCAGCGCATCACCCGGGGCGAGCGGGACTTTGTCGACACGATTGGCGACATCGTCGCCGAAGGCGTGCAGGTCGGCGTCTTCAAGGACCTGCCCGCCCGCGTCATCGCCTTTGCGATCCTCGGGATGGCGGCCTGGGTCGACCGCTGGTACCGCGCGAACGGCCCGCTGTCGCTCGACCAGGTGGTCGAGGTCTTCTCGGAGCTCGTCATCGGCGGCATACGCGCCGGCCATCCACCGTCGCACGTCCAACGGGAATGACGTGCGACGGTGGACGTTAGACGCCGTTCACGCCGCCTAGCACCGCGGCGACGAGGTCGTCGACCTCGAAGGGCTTGGGCAAGTGGGCGAACGCGCCGACCTGCTGCGCCTTCTCGGCCGCGCGGCCATCGGCGGTAACGGTCAGGATCGGGAGGCCGTCGCCATACTTCTCGCGCAGGGCGGCCGCGACTTCGTAGCCGTTGAAGATCGGGACGCCGATATCCAGCACCACCAGCGCGGGGCGCCGCCGCATCGCACAGTCGATCGCTTGCCGACCGTCGGCGGCGGTCTCCACCAGTAGGCCCTCGTCCTCGAGCGCCCAGCGGATCGTCTGACGCATGCGCGGGTCATCGTCGACGACCAGCAGCACGGTGTCTCCCTGATCGCGTTCCGCCGCGGCCCCGTTCTCCATACGTTTCCCTCCCCCTGCTCTGCTGTCGGTTCGGTCACCCTCCTGGCCCAGATGAGCTGCCCGACGACCTGCTATCCCGCTCCCAGCGGCAGGCGCACGGTGAACGTGCTCCCGACTCCCTCCTGGCTTGTTACCATCACCGTGCCACCGTGCTGCTCTACAGTCTGACGAACGTCCGCCAGTCCGATGCCGGTGCCCGGTATACGGTCCCGAACGTTCGCGCTGCGATGGAACCGCTCAAAGATGCGCGGTAGCTCCGTGGCCGGGATGCCGACCCCCTCGTCGCGCACGGTCAGCACAGACCATGCCACACCCTCGGCGTCCCGCTCGGCCGCCAGCGTGATCCGGACCTCGCCGCCGTCCGGGCTGTACTTGACGGCGTTGTTCAGGAGGTTGACCAGGGCCCGCTCGAGGCGAGGCGCGTCCCACTGGCCGATCAGCTCCGTCTCGGTCGTCTCGACGCACAGGCGGTGACGTTCGGTGGCTTCCTGTTGCGCCGCCACCAGGCGCCGGACGAGTGCGACCAGGTCGGTGGGGCGCCGGTCCAGGTCCAGCGCACGCCCCATGCTCGCGCGGGACACGTCGAGCATCCGGTCGATCTGGGCGGCGATCTGGTTCGTGGCGGCGTCGATGCTCTTGAGGCCGGCTATCGCACGCTCGGGGTCGAGCCCACCTTCGCGCGCCGCTCGCCGCTGGATGATCTGAGCGATCCCCTTGATCGACGCGAGCGGGTTCTTGAGGTCGTGTGAGGCCGATGCCAGAAACTCCTCCTTCTGGCGCTCGAGCTCGTGTCGGGCGGTCACGTCGCGCAGGACCAGGACCGAACCGAGCCGAGCGCCGTCGTCGGCGAGGACCGGCGCGGCGCTGCCCTGGGCGATCAGCTCGCTGCCGTCCGGTCGCCGAATGCGCCACTGCGCGTCGATCACCGTCTCACCGCGGAGAACGGCGCGCACCAGGGGCAGCTCGTCATTCGGGTGGGGCTGTCCAGCCAGCGTGGAGAGCCGGCAAGCCCGGCTGTAGCCGTCGGCGAGGCCTCCGAGCTCGACGACGCCGTGGATCCGGCGAGCCACCTCGTTCACCAGTGTGGGGCAGCCCTCGGCATCGACGACGATCACCCCATCGGTGGTCTGCGAGAGCACGGCCGCGCGCTCCGCGGCCAGCGCCTCCGCCTCGCCGCGGGCGGCCTGCTCGGCGGCGAGCAGTCGCGCCCGCTCCTCCTCAACGCACTTCCGCTCGATCCCCAGCGCGATCGCATCCGCGACAGATTCCAGCGTGTCGAGCGTATCGTCGGGAAGCGGCCGGCCGGCGAAGAGCGCCATGACTCCCAACACACGATCCTCGACGAGCAGGGGGTAGCCGGCAAAGGCGACCATGCCCTCCCGCTTAGCCCATGCCTGATCGCCGACGCGGGGATCGCCCACGACCGCGTTGGTGAGATGCGGTCGGCGCTGCTCGGCGATGAGGCCGATCTTGAGCTGCCCGACCGGCACGCGACCGTGAGGTCCGTCGAGGTGGGTGTACAGCCCGGCGCTCGCCCGCAGCTCGAGCACGCCTGCCTGCTCGTCGAGCGTCCAGACACGGGCGAAGGCCGCGTCCAGGTGGTGGACGATGGCGACGGCGCACGCCTGGAGCATGTCCGGCAGGCTATCGGTCCGGATCAGCGCGGCCCCAACGTCCGCGCCGAGCGCCGCCTGGCGCACCCGCCGGGTCAATCGCCGCTGGGATGTTTCAAGGGCGCGCTGACCGCCGCTCAGGGTACGGGTCACGAGCCCACCCACGACCGTGAGCAGGAGTGCGCCGACAGCCAGGCCGACGAGCCGCTCGCGCCCCAGCTCGTCGAAGCGCATGCGCAGGAGCGCCTCCTCCTGCTCGACCAGATCATCCAGTGAGGCGAACAGCTCCCGCTGCTCGGCGCTCGCCGCGAGGATGGCGGCGCGGGCTTCATCCAGGCGGCCGTCGCGAGCCAACGCGATACGACGCTCGACCCCCGCGATGACGGCCTCGAGCTGCCTGTCGATTCGCTCAACGAGCGCGCTGCCCTCGGGCGTGAGGACCAGGCCGCGCAGGAGCGCGACTGCCTCCCGGGCCGCCTGCCGATCGGCGTCGAAATCGTTGAGGAAGCGCGGGTCCCCCGTCAGCAAGTAGCCCCGTCCGTTGGCCACCAGATCGGGCGCCTCACCCCGCAACACCCGCGCCTGGCGGGCGAGCTCGACCTCCTGGCGCTCCAGTCGGTCCGTGGAGACAGCGGAGCGCCAAACGATCGCGGCGTTGACCAGGATGGCCGCGACCAGGGCGACAGCGATGGCGGCGCGCGTCCCACGCAAGGCCCCGCCGATCGTCGTGGGTTCCGACGCCGCGACTCCCGCCGCGATGGCGTCGTCAGGCGCCGATTGCTCGCCGGAATCGGAGATGCGGAGCGAGGCAGTGTCTTGTGGCACCGAATCCCCTGGTACGCTGGGGTGGCAGACGGTGCGCAAGGATAGCACTCACGCTCCTACGGGCCACGCCAGGACGAGGAGGCCCCCGGCACGGCTTGTGCAGTTTCCCGAAGGTGGCGGTGCCGCCGTTTGGCGATACGAGACTGAAGGGGGAGTAGCCCGGGGTGGGTACGATCTCAGCCATGGCTCGGCCCTTTCGAGATCGGCGGCACGCCGGCCAAGAGTTGGCGGAGCGACTCGCGACGTACGCTGGGCGCCCGGATGTCGTGGTCCTGGGGCTGCCGCGGGGTGGCGTGCCGGTCGCCTTCGAGGTCGCCCGAGCCCTCGGCGCGCCGCTCGACGTCTTCCTGGTCCGCAAGCTCGGGGTGCCAGACCACCGTGAGCTGGCGATGGGGGCCCTAGCCAGCGGGGGCATCCGCGTGCTGAACGAGCGGGTTGTGCGGGAGCTCGGCATCCCCGAAGCCGCGATCGACGCCGTCGCCGCCGAGGAGCAGCGGGAGCTTGATCGCCGCGAGCGCGCCTACCGTGGCGACCGTCCATCGCCAGACGTCGCCGGCCGCGCCGTTATCCTGATCGACGACGGTCTGGCAACCGGCTCGACGATGCGCGCCGCGGTCGTGGCGCTCCGTCGGTTGGGGCCGGCTCGCACGATCGTGGCCGTTCCGGCGGCCGCGCCGGCGACCTGCGATCAGCTCCGAGCGGTCGTCGACGAGGTCGTCTGCGCGATCACGCCAGAGCCGTTCCACGCCGTCGGCCTGTGGTACGAAAACTTCTCGCCGACGACCGACGAGGAGATCCGCGATCTCATCGAGCAGGCCGGCGGCCGCTCATCCGGCCGGCCCCCCCGGGTGGACTCGATCAGGAGTGACGTCAGTGCCGAGCAGCGCCCCGCGCGCTGAAGGCCGGTCAGGATCGCGGCAAACGGCGTGACTCGCGAAGCTGAACCGCGAGGCCCTGGCCCGGCTGGCTGCCGAGAAGCGGCTCGAGATCGTCCCG
>JACCZL010000479.1 GCA_013695975.1 Chloroflexota bacterium | reverse complement strand
GGCGGGCGGATCATCCGCGCCGACGTCGAGGCGGCCGAGCCCGCCACGGACGGTGCCGCCCCCGTAGGGGCGGTTCGTGAACCGCCCGACCGGACCCGGCCAACCGAGGCCGAGGAGCCCGTCGACGAGGACGGCGTGCGGGCCTCGCCGATGGCACGGCGGATCGCCCGCGAGCGCGGGCTCGACCTCCACACGATCAAGGGCAGCGGCCCTGGCGGGCGGATCATCCGCGCCGACGTCGAGGCGGCCGAGCCCGCCACGGACGGTGCCGCCCCCGTAGAACCGCCCACGCCACCCCAGCAGCCGGCCGCGCCGCCCACGGCCCAGCCCACTCCCCAACCCACATCCGTCGCGGGCGGCCCAGACCAGGAGATCGAAGAGGTCCCCCTCTCGAACATCCGAAGGCTCACCGGGCGGCGGATGGTCGAGTCGGTCCAGACGATCCCCCACTTCTTCCTGACGACCGTCGTCGACATCACCGAGCTGGTGGCCCTCCGCGCCCAGATCAACGACCGTCTGGCCCAGGGCGGCGAGCAGACCAAGATCAGCCTGAACGATCTGATTGTCAAGGCCTGCGCCGTGGCGCTACGCCAGATGCCGGACGTCAACGTCTCGTTCGCAGGCGACAAGATCCTGCGCAAGAAGCGGATCCACATCGGCGTCGCCGTCGCGATCGACAACGGCCTGATCGTTCCGGTCCTCCGCGACGCCGATCAGAAGAGCGTCGGCCAGCTCGCCCGCGAGGCCAAGGCCCTGATCGAAAAGGCCCGCGCCGGCAAGCTCACCCCGGCCGAGTTCAGCGGCGGCACCTTCACGGTGAGCAACCTCGGCATGTTCGGAGTCGAGCATTTCACGGCGGTGATCAACCCGCCGGAGGCGGCGATCCTGGCCGTCGGAACCAGCGCCGCCGAGTCAGTCGTCAAGGACGGCCAGGTCGCCATCCGCGAGCGGATGCGCCTGACCCTCTCCGTCGACCACCGCGTCCTCGACGGCGCCAACGGCGCCCGCTTCCTCCAGCTCCTCAAGAGCATCCTCGAAAACCCGATGCGCATCCTGGTCTAGCCGTCGGCAGGCGAAAATGTGGCTGGACAGCCGGCGGGTCGTCCCATCGGGCCGGTCGTGCAGGTTCCCGAGGGCTCCGGATTCGCTGCCGTGCGGGAGGCTCTCGCGGCAGTCGATGCGGTTCATGGTGACGGCGACCTGCCCTCGGTTCCGGTCAGCGCTACTCGTGGCAGACGGGAGGTCGGCAGGTACGAGTATGCTCGGCACGGCCGCCCCTTGCGGCTGAGCCTGAACCCACGTTCGGAGCACCCGCACCTGACGGTCATCCACGAGCTCGGGCATGTACTGGACCATCAAGCGTTCGGGCGCCCGGGCCGGTTCGCGTCGGAGACCGGCAACATCCAGGACGTGATGCAGGCACTTACGCAGAGCGAGGCCGTGCGCGTCCTCAGATCGCGACAGGGCCGACGGCAGGTTCGTGTCAGCCTACCGGATGGCTCTCGGTTCGTCGTTGCGCTTGAACAACCGCTGGTGACATATCTCCTGGAGCCAGTCGAAACGGGTGGATCGTGTGAGCAGAGTACGCCGCGCCGCCGGCGTCGCCGAAACCGAGCCGACCAGGACGCGCCATCTCCCGCCGCTTGCTTCTCTCCCGGAAGATGAGGCTATTGACCTGCTCACCAACACCTTTGGCGTCTCTAATGAGACGGCCTGGCTCCTGGTCGGAGTCGCCCACGGCAAGATTCGAGGAGACGCGTGGGAAGTTCCAGACGTGGAGGTCGGGGAGCCCTGACTCCTGGTCACCACGCCGATAGGCGGTCAGGCCACCGCGTCCTCGACGGCGCCCGCTTCCTCCAGCTCCTCAAGAGCATCCTCGAAAACCCGCTGCCCATCCTCGCGTAGCCGTCAGCATGCCAGGCGTGGGTGGTGGCGCATGATCATGACGGAGCATGGCAAGGTCCAAGGCGGTGGCATCGTCTTCGAGAAACCCCTGACGCTGCCCGCCGGGACTGAAGTGGTCGTTCGCATCGAGCCGCTGGTCGGTGAGCAGCCGAGCGAGGCGCCGCCGGGTCCCACGGAGTTCACTAGCGTAGATCTGACAATTTGCAGTTCGACACAGGGGGAGACCACGCATAGCTGATGCGTCCCAAGGTTGAACCTTCAGAGCCGCGTTAGAGCGACTCCCGGCTCCCGATCCTCAGCGCCTCATACTTAATGCCGCCAAGGTGCTGGAATTCGGCCCGGTGGCGCAGTCCGACGCGGCAGCGCCAGACATCTTTGGATCCTGCCTTCTTGTCGAACTTCAGCCCGTTCCAGTCCCCTGTCTCCAGGGATGGCTTGGTCTTGTGCTCCCACTTTTGCTGGATTTCCTTCGCGAGCTTTCTCAGTTGGGCAACGAATCGGGGACTTTCTTGCACGACAATGGGTCGTGCATGGGGGACGAGGAATGGCCGGACACGCTCCCGGTGTCGGGAGGGGATAGACCGGATCGGAATTTGCGCCTTGCCGGCGCCGGCCCGATGTTCGTCAAAAAACCATTCATAGGGAGCGGCCCGCCAACGCACAGGTGCGACGGCGGGGTTCAGGCGCTTGGCATTAGCCGACGCGAGCAATTGCTTTGTCACTGCCCTTCGCTCTTCTTTCGAAAGTGCCCCAGCAGGTGGCAGCACCCGTGGCGGAGCGGGCGCAGCGGGCGAAGCAGGGGCCGAATGGATGTCTGCCCCCAACTGGCGTCTTCCGAGAGCATAGGCATTGGGCGAGCGATATCTGTTCCAGTCCCGATAGCCTGGAGGCTGATATCGCAGGTGAGTTTCCAGGGCCATCCTCGCTTCACGCGCCTTCACTGTGCGCCATGCACGGCTGTTGGCCAGAGCCTCTTCCAACTGGCACACGGAAGATGACAGGTCGGGGTGGTTGAGGAGATACGGCAGGTAGATCGGTCGCCACGAGGCGAATTCGATTTGCGCGCACGCCACATCCGTCCAGTAGTGGAACCGCTCGTGGTCTATAACAACCTGCAGCGCTAGCCGCAGCTTCTCCCCGTCCGAGAGGCCTGGTAAGGATCCGAAGGCATGCTGAGCGAAGGCCTCGACACCATCGTCTGCGATGTAGATGCCCCAGGCGGCCGGGGAGGTGTGAAACGAGATGTACCACGCGATCGCCTCTATGCCGCGTTGATCAATCTCGCTGTTGCGTCTGGTGTCCTCTGGAGGGAGCCGGTAATCCTCCTCCACGGCAAGAACGATGTCCCGCAGCGCTCCGGAGGCAGGCACGATCAGCGCAGGCTCGACTTGGCCCTGCGTAACCATTTCTAGCACCTCTTCAGGCCACCGATACGTTGCTGGCGGCCGGACGAGGAACCCTCCCTGATCTCCAATCCCCTCCCTGAGTGCGTCGATAAAGGCCTGGTCCACATGAACCCCCTCTTGTCCGACTCAGTGGCCGGGTCCTCCCTGGACCAGGCGAATGATACTACTGATCCCCGCTCGGAGCGGGGACAGTGGCGGCAGCGACTGCCTCAGAGTGAATCCAGGTCCTGCATCACTTGGTCGGCGAGCTTGATAGCCATCCTGCTCAGCGACCCGAGGCCCTTGATCACGTCGTTGTAGTCGGCCTTGTTCCGCTCGTCCCGCAGCCGTGCCAGGTTGGAGGCCACCCGGCGCCGGGTGCGATTGGGGCTCCGCTCGAACTTCAAGCGCACGTACTCATGGGCCTCCGGGCCGGTCGGAATGTTCCAGTCCCGATCCCTCCGCCGCAGATGCTCTCGGCTCCTGCCGAAGGCGGCGTAGTATGCCCGGCTGATCGCCGACCGTCGCTTCGCCTCGGTATTGCGAGATGAAAATGGCTTCGCGCATAGCTCATCGGCGAGCTTCAGATAGTCGGCCCAATCGAAGCTCATCCAAACGCCAGCGTGATCACCAGCTTGCCCTGGGCGCGGTGGATCTGATCGAGCCACCAGTCGTCGTCGAAGCGACGCAGCCTGTTGAGCGCGCGATCCACCGAGCCGTCCTGGGTGATCGACAGGACCAAGTGGGTGGCCCCCGCGACTTCTGGGTCGATCGCGAGTTCGAGTCGAAGGCCGGCCTCCGGGAAATGTCGGTGCGCGACCTCCTCGGCGTCCACCAGGAGCGGTGCGAGGAACGGCGAGCCCCGCAGGAAACCAACGACCTCCTCGCCGTCGACAAATGTGTACCGCTCCTGTAACCCCCTCACGTCCACCCCCTCGAGAAAGACGTTCAGCAACTGATTCGACCGCGCCGATGTCATCTCAAGCCCTCGCCTACCATCGCCGCCAGAGCGCAGTGCGGCGGCGGGGGTCTGGTGGACCAGACCGTCGCCGCACGTCACGCCGATCGGCGACCACGGCACCCCCCCGCCAGTCGTCCACCCCGAACAGGATATCAGCCCGGCTCACGACGCGGAGGCAGGCGAGAGGCGAGGGGGCTCGACTGCGATCACCGTCCACGCTCCGCGGGAAGGACCTTATCATGACTGCAGTCGTCCGGAAGACTAGGATAAGCTACCCAACGGCGCCCACTTGCTCCCACGGAGGTAATCATGCAGCTCGCGACGCGGGCAGCGCTCTGGGAGTGCTTCGCCGCCAAGGCCTCGCTCGCCGTCTGCGATGCCGCCGAGCTTCTCGCCGAACGGTTGAAGACCTTCCCGACGTAGGCTCGCCCGCCGAAAACTGATACTCGCCAACGTTCATCCGTGTGAGAGGAGGACTGATGATGGCCGACATCGACGAGCTGCGACAGCGAGCCGCGGCGTTCATGCGCCAGCCTGCGCCCGACGCGGCGGCGCTCGAGACCCCACCACCGAGGTTCACGCCCTTCCGGATCGAGGACTCGATCCGGGCCCGCGAGCTGACCGACCGGCTGATCGCCCTGGCCGAGGGTGAGGGCGAGGAGGCCGGCCTGCAGGCCGCGCTCGATGAGGCCGACCGGGCGGCCCAGGCCGAGGGACTAGACCTGGCGAAGTTCGCCCTGCTGGCGTTCAGCATCCACCACCCGCGGGGGCGGCGCCTGCCAGTCGAGTCGCTCGAGCAGCGGGCGCCGGAGAAGGTCCTCCCCTCGGCCGGACCGGCCGCGGCGGCGGAGGACCCGGAGTCCCGCCTGAGCTGGTATCGCGAAGACCCCAAGGCCAACGAGCACCACGAGCACTGGCACGTCGTCTACCGCACGTCCGGCATCCCGGGCACGAACCCGCCGCGGGCCAAGGATCGCCAGGGCGAGCTGTTCTTCTACATGCACCAGCAGATGTTGGCCCGCTACGACACCGAACGGATCGCCGTCCAACTCGAGCGCGTCAAACGCCTCGACGACTACGGCGTCCCGATCGAGGAGGGCTACGACCCGACCCCGCTGAACCCGGTCTTCGGCGACGTGCCGTACAGCCCCCGACAGCCCGGGCTGACGATGGCCGACCTCGATCGCGCCGACTTCGGTCCCCCGCCCCTACGGTACGCCGTTGCCCAGCACCGGACCATCGCGCAGCGCGTCCTCGACGCCGCGCAACGGCCCTCCCTCGAGAAGCCGGACGGGACCACCGTCGCGGTCGATGCCGACGTGCTCGGCGACATCGAGGAGCCATCGGTCGACTCGGTCGACCTCCGCTTCTTCGGCAACCACCACGGGATGGGCCACCTGCTCCTGGCCTGCATCGACGACCCGACCGGCGCCACACCGCCCGGCGTCATGATCGATCCGGCGACGGCGATCCGCGATCCGGTCTTCTATCGCTGGCACAAGCACGTCGACGACATCGGCTCCGGCTGGCTTGGGCGCCAGGCGCCGCACGACTTCTCGGACGGGCCGGACGTCGTCATCCGCGAGGGGACCCAGCCGAATGCGAGCCCGGACGTCATCCTCTGCTTCAAGGACGCGATCCCGGGCTCGGCCAACCCCGGCTTCGACGGGGCGGCGTTCGGCGAGCAGGCCTTCGGCGGCGCCAACTGGTCGGCGCCGCCGCCGGACGGGCTGACGACGGACGAGCTCCAGACGATGATGCTGCAGCGGGCGATCCCGCTCCCCGGCGACAGCACGGTGGACGTCACCTACCTCGATCAGCGGGAGTTCGTCTACTTCCTGCGGGTCGAGAACCGGCGCCCCCAGGCCCAGCGGGTCACCGTCCGGATCTTCCTCGTCGCCCACGACTTCGCCGACGACCGGCAGATGTGGATCGAGCTGGACAAGTTCCAGCACACTCTGCCGGCGTCCGGGCGGACGGTCATCTATCGCCCGGCCGCGCTGTCGTCGGTGATCCGCAAGCCGGCCGTCAAGCCGCCGGGGCCGCTCGCGGATCCGAGCCCGGATCCGGACGACGAGGAGAACTACTGCGACTGCGGCTGGCCCTACAACCTGCTGCTCCCACGCGGCACCCGCGACGGGATGGCGTTCCGCCTGCTGGTGATGCTCACCGACTGGACGAAGGATGAGGTCCCGGGCGATACCCACTGCGGGTCGATGAGCTTCTGCGGCGCCAAGGACCGCTACCCAGACCGTCGCGGCATGGGCTATCCGTTCGATCGACCGTTCCCGGCCGGCCGCTCGATCGCGCAGACGATCGCCGCGCGGGACAACATGGCCACCCGCGACGTCACGATCCGCTGGGTGGACCCCTAACGGACGGGCCGCCGTGACCGAGCGAGACGAAGCCGGGCCGACCCGTCGCCAGCAGCTCCAGGCGCGGATCGAGCGTGCCCTCCAGGAGACGCCCCACGAGCGGGCGACGACCCGGTTCTCGCCGTACCTGATCGACTCGGGCCCCGACCCGGCCGGTCAGTTGATGCGGGCGGCCGGGGCGGGCGGCGCCGAGGGGATCGCCGCGGCGCTGGACGCGTTCGATCGCCTCGCCGAGCAGGGAGATGCGGGACGTCCGCGGCACGCGCTGCTGGCCTTCCTGATCCACCATCCGGACGTCGCCGGGCTCGGCCTCCGCATCCCCTCGCTCGAGGCGCGGAGCCCCTGGAAGGTGCTACCCAGCGAGGGGGGAGAAGATTGACCGAGCGCGAGCATGCCTGCCCCATGGGACGGTTCGCTGATCTGGAATCGGAGGTTTGAGGAGATGGCAGTAGATTCAGGCGTCGAACGATCGTTGGACAACTTCGGGTTCGCGGAAGTGCTGGTCGTGCTCAAGAAGGATACGGCGGCGGCCGGCAGCGGGG
>JACCZL010000458.1 GCA_013695975.1 Chloroflexota bacterium | reverse complement strand
GGAGCGTCCCGGGGTCGCCCGGCCTGGACGTTTTGGCACTCCGGGACGCTCCCTCACGGTCGCGGTTCGGATAGCGGCGCGGCGTTAGCTTGATGCCTATGGGGCGCAGGCCATGCGTCCCCTACACGGATCGGAGACGTACGTGAACGCGCACCGACCCCGCGTCGTCGTCACGGACTGGGACTACGAGCACCTCGACGAGATCCACGCTGTGCTCGATCCGCTCGGGGTCGAGCTGGCGGCCTATCGGGCGGGGACCGAGGACGAGGCGATCGAGGCCGGTCGAGGGTCCGACGCGCTGCTGGTCGAGTATGCGCCGATCACCGCGCGGGTGATCGGGACGCTCGACCGCTGCCGCCTGATCGTGCGCTTTGGCGTTGGCTACAACAACGTCGACGTCGCGGCCGCGACCGAGCGCCGGATCCACGTCTGCAACGTTCCGGATTTCGGCCCTGACGAGATCGCCGATCACGCCTTCTTGCTGCTGCTCGCCGCCGCTCGCAAACTCGTCCCGATGGCAAACGACGTCCAGAGCGGCATCTGGGACGTCAGTCGCTACAAGCCGATCGGCCGACTCGGTGGGCAGACCGTGGGGATCATCGGGCTGGGGCGGACCGGTAGCGGGGTCGCCGCCCGCGCTCGGGCCTTCGGTATGCAGGTGCTCGCCTATCAGCCAAACCGACCGCGAGGGTACTTCGCCGAGCGTGGCGCCCGCCCAGTAGAGCTCGACGAGCTGCTCAGGGCGGCCGACTTCGTCTCGATCCAGGCGGCGCTGAACGCCCAGACCCAGCACCTGATCGGCGAACGCGAGCTCGGCCTGATGAAGCGGCGCGCCATTCTCATCAACACGGCGCGGGGCGGGATCGTCGACGGCAGCGCGCTGGCCCGCGCCCTGAAGGAAGGGCGGATCGCCGGAGCCGCCATCGACGTCGTGGAGCGCGAGCCGATACCGCCCGACGACCCCCTGCTCGGGATCCCGACCTGCCTGATCACCCCACATGCGGCGTTCTACTCGGAAGAATCGGTACGCGACTTGAAGACGCTGGCCGCCGAGGAAGTGGCGCGGCTGTTACGAGGGGAGCCGCTACGCTGCCCGGTCAACGACGTGTCGTAGGGGCGTCAGGCCGGTGACCCTCACTGTACTGCACTCGACCTGGGGGTGACCGGCCAGACGCCCCTACCAGGGAGGAGGAGAGGATGATCTACCAGCTTGCGCGGCGCGGACCGGCCGGGCGACCGGGACCGGAGCGGCACGAGAACCCGTTCGACGATGTCGTCGAGCAGATCGACCAGGCGGCTCGCGTCCTGGGCCTCGACCCGCGTGAGGTCGAAGTCCTCAAGCACCCACGCCGGCAGGTGATCGTCTCGATCCCGATCGTCATGGACGACGGGCAGACCAGGATCTTCACCGGCTACCGCGTCCTCCATGACACGACCCGCGGGCCGGGCAAGGGCGGGATCCGCTACCACCCGGGCGTCAACCTCGATGAGGTCAAGGCCCTCGCCGCCTGGATGTCCTGGAAGTGCGCCCTCGTCGACGTGGCCTTCGGCGGGGCCAAGGGTGGCGTGACCTGCGATCCGGGGACGATGTCCGAGGGCGAGCTGGAGCGGCTGACCCGCCGCTACGTCGCCGAGATCTTCGACCTGATTGGCCCGACCCTCGACATCCCAGCCCCGGACGTCGGCACCGACGCGCGGGTCATGGCCTGGGTCATGGACACCTACAGCATGAAGAAGGGATACGTCGAGCCGGGCGTCGTGACCGGCAAGCCGCTCCTGCTCGGGGGCTCGCGAGGGCGGGAGGCGGCGACCGGACGCGGGCTGCTCATCGTCACTCGCGAGGCGCTCCGCCACCTCGGGCGCTCGCTCAACGGCGCGCGGGTCGTCGTCCAGGGGTTCGGCAACGTCGGCTCGAACGCGGCGCGGCTGCTCGCCGCGGCCGGCGCCCAGGTCGTGGCCGTGAGCGACGTCCGGGGCGGCATCTCCTGTCCGGACGGGGTTGACGTGGCGCGCCTCCTGCGGTTCCGCCAGGAGACCGGCTCCGTCGTCGGCTTCCCGCGCACCGAGCCGCTGACCAACGACGAGCTGCTGACGATGCCGTGCGACGTACTCCTGCCGGCCGCGCTCGAGGGCCAGATCAACGAGGGCAACGCGGACCGAATTCGGGCCGGGCTGATAGTCGAGGGGGCCAACGGCCCGACCACGAGCGAGGCCGACGAGATCCTGGTCAGGCGCGGCATCCCGGTCGTGCCGGACATCATGGCGAACGCCGGTGGGGTGGTCGTCTCGTACTTCGAATGGGTCCAAGATCGCTACGGCTACTTCTGGCCGGAGGACGAGGTCAACGCGCGCTTGGAGGAGAAGATGGTCGGGGCGTACGACGCGCTTCGGGTCGGGGCGGAGCGCTTCAACCTCGGCAACGACTTCCGCACGGCCGCTTACGCCGTCGCGATGGAGCGGATCCTCGAGGCCCGCCGCCTGCGCGGGCTCTACGCCTAGACGAGTAGGCAGTAGGCAGTAGGCAGTAGGCAGT
>JACCZL010000420.1 GCA_013695975.1 Chloroflexota bacterium | reverse complement strand
CCCGGACTCGGGGACGCGCCCGGACTCGGGGACGCGGCGGGGGATGCCGCCGGTTTAGCCGGAGCCGCCGTCGGCGCATCGGCCTTCGGGGCCGCGGCGGGCGCCGCGGGCGGGCTCGCACAGGCCTGCAGCACCGGAATCGTCGCCGCCGACAGGGCGGCGAGGCGGAGGAAACGGCGCCGAGACAACCTCCCGGCCTGGCTACTCACCTGGGACATGCTCCACCCTTTCTTAAACCTCTTCTTCGAGGCGGACCACGTCAGCCCGTCCCGACCGGTTCGCTGGGCCTATCATACGCCGATCGGCAAGTCGGCGTCTCCTCTTCCCTCGGCGACGGTGTGCTCACTGTTGTGGCGGGGTGTTTGCCTTCACCCCTATCCCTTTCTCCGAGTATCCTTCGGAGCAGTCTGTCGGGGCGAAGAGCGGTCGAGCCGTCGGCACCTCGGCAGGGAGCGAGGATGCAGCGCGATCAAGACTGGCCGCGGGAAGCCCCCGATGTCTTTGATCGGGGAGCCCCGGCCGATCAGTTCTTCGAAGCCGATGCTCTCCAGGCGATGGGAGACCTGGAGGAGGTGATGGACTTTGCTGAGCACCTTGTCGGACCGCCCTGAGCTGGACACCCTCGAGCGTTTCCTGGAGCGTCTGCTCGAGACACGCGCGGACGACGTGGAGTTCGTGGTGCTCTTCGGCTCGATGGCGCGCGGCAATTGGTCCAGAGGCAGCGACTACGACGTCCTGGTCGGCCTGTGCGCCGAGGATGGGAAGCGACTGACCGATCGGATCGGCGAGCTCGAGTCTCTAGTTGACGGGAACGTCCAGGTCTTCCCGTACGACCGTCCGGCCTGGGAGCGGATGTTCGAGAGCTTCCATCCCCTGCTGCTCGAGGCGCTCGACCACGGCGTGATCCTGTTCGATCGCGGGCGCTTCGCCACGATGCGCGAGGCGTTCCAAGGCTGGCGCGCCGCCGGCGTGGTGACGCCGTTGGGCGTCGGCTGGAGGATCGGGCACCCGCCCGGCAACCCCGACCCTTCGGCGTGACGTTGACGGGCATCGGAGACGATTGCTTTCGCCGCCACCCTGCTGGTCGCCATCTACGTCCTGGAGGACTTCGGCAATCCGGCCCTGATCGCCGGCCAGTACACCGTCCTGCCGACCCTGGCCTACGGGCTGATCAGCGGCTTCGGCGACTTCGCCGGCGGGGCGGTCGTGAGCACCATCCTGCTCAGCCTGGCGATGGCGATGTACCTGGTTCGGCTGCGCCTGGAAGGGCGCCGCGGCTACGTCACGATTAGTGGCGGCGCGCTCATCACGATCAGCATGATCTTCTGGAACATCCCAGTTGGCTACCGAGCCGCGGTGGCCGGCCTGCAACAGATCGACCGCTCGATCGACGAGGCCGCCACGAGCCTGGGCGCCAGCAGCCTGCGCGCCTTCCGCGACATCCTATTCCCGATCCTGCGCGGGCCGATCATGACCGGCTTCGTGACCGCCTTCGTGCGGGCGATCACGACGCTGTCGGTGGTGATCTTCCTCTTCACCCCGTCGACGACCGTCGCCACCATCACCATCTTCCAGTTGGTCAACGACTTCAACTGGGGCGGCGCGACCGCCTTCACCGTCTCGGTCATTGGGATGTCGATCGCGGTCATCGCCGCTATCTGGGCGATCGGCGGCCGACGGGTCCGCCTCGACGATGTCGCGCGTGGCTGAGCCGCACATCCGCCTCGTCCGGGTGAGCAAGCGCTTCGGGAGCAACCCGCCGGCCGTGGACGACGTCTCGCTGGAGGTGCCGCGCGGGAGCTTCACGACCCTGCTCGGCCCCTCCGGCCGCGGCAAGACGACGACCCCGCGGACCATCGCCGGGTTCTACGAGCCCGACGCGGGCGACATCTTCATCGGCCCTCGGCGGATCAACGACGTGGCCGCCCACCGTCGCGGGACGGCGATGGTCTTCCAGGACTACGCCCTCTTCCCCCACATGAGCGTCGCCGAGAACGTCGGCTACGGTCTCAAGCTGGCCCAAGTCCGCCGCGAGGAGCTGCGAGGGCGGGTCGCCGAGACGCCGCGGTTCCTGGGCCTGGCCGGGCTGGAGGACCGCTCGCCGAACCAGTTGAGCGGGGGCCAGCAGCAGCGCGTCGCCCTGGCGCGGGCGCTGGTGATGAATCCCGAGGTGCTGTTGCTGGACGAACCGCTCTCGAATCTCGACGCCAAGCTCCGCGTCAGCATCCGCGGCGAGCTGACCGCGATCCAGCGCCAGCTCGGCATCACCACCGTCTACGTCACCCACGACCAGGAGGAAGCCCTGGCGATGAGCGACTGGGTGGCGGTCATGCGGGCCGGCCAGGTCGTCCAGTGGGGCACCCCCTGGGAGGTCTACTACCGCCCGCG
>JACCZL010000377.1 GCA_013695975.1 Chloroflexota bacterium | reverse complement strand
CAATTGGGGAGGGCCCAGCCTCGGGCACTGGTCCGCCGTCCGCGGCGCCGTCGACGGCGCGCTCGTGCTGGCCAACCCGGCCGGCACGGGCCCGCGCTACGGCCAGGCGCCCCTCTCCCGCGACGAGTTCGAGCAGCGCGGGCCCGCTTCGATGGTCTGGGCCGATACCAGCTCCGCGTTGCTGGTCTCTGGTTCGGCGCGGCCCGACCAGCAACCAGGAGCCGGGGACGCGGAGCTGGTCAGTGCCCTGGCCTACGTCTGTGACGACCTCGGCGACCAGCTTGGCGCCGTCCGCGGGGAGCTGCGGCGGGTGCGGGAGCAGTTCGTGGGGCCACGGCCCCGCGGGGAGGCCGCGCGCAGCGCGGAGGGGCCCCGTGGCCAGGCCGTGACGAGTGACGAGCGACGAGCGTGGAGCGACGAACGGAGGGAGCCCTGATGGTCGTCGGGATCGCCACCACCACCTCCAGCGCCGCCAAGCTCCGGCTCGGCGACGGCGCCCGCCTGCGGCGCTACCGCCAGTACCAGGACTTCTACGACGGCCGCCACTTCGCCCGACCCCGCAACGGCCGCTCGAACCTGGTCCTCAACTACGCCCGTCCGATCGTCGACAAGGGCGTCGCCTACCTGCTCGGCCGCGGCCTCGGCTTCTCGGTCGTTCCCGCCCGCGAGGGCTCCAAGCGCGACGCCGCCCGCGCCGCGCGGGCCGAGCAGCTCCTCTACGACGTGTACTGGGACAACGACCTCGACGCCGTCGACCTCCAGGTCGCCCAGAACGCTGGCGTCCTCGGCGACGGGGTGTACAAGGTCTTCTTCGACCCGCTCGCCGGCCGGATCCGTTGCCTCAACGTCGACCCGTCCTCTTTCTTCGCGAGCTGGGCCGGCGACGACCCCAGCCTCCTCCGCGGCGTTGACGTCGCCTACACGCTCAGTGCCGCGGACCTCGCCGCCGGCGGCTACGGCCTGACCCTCGCGGACGCCACCGCCCTCGCCGGCGGCCAGCCCGTCGAGGTCGTCGAGCGCTGGACCGCGGACGAGCTCGAGCTGCTGGTACGCGATCGCTCCGTGCGGCGCGGCCGCAACCCCTACGGCTTCATCCCCTTCGTCCACGTCCCCAACATGCAGCCGGCCAACCAGTACTGGGGGCAGTCCGACCTGATCGATCTGCTGCCCATCAACCGCGAGCTCGACGAGCGGCTCTCCGACCAGGCCGACCTCATCAAGTACCACGCCGACCCGCCGGTCATCTTCAAGGGCGTCACCGACCATTCCGACCTGGCCGTCGGTCCTGGCACCGTCTGGGACATCCCGTCCGACGCCAGCGTCGAACTGCTCGAGTGGCAGGGCCAGCCCCCGTCCGTCAAGGACCACATCGAGCAGGTCTTTCGCGCCCTCTACGAGATCACCGAGACTCCGCGGACGGCCTTCGGCGACTCTGGCCGGGTCCTCTCCGGCGTGGCCCTCGAGACCGAGCTCCGGCCGATCGTCCAGAAGACCTTCCGCCGACGGGTGTTCTGGACCCGGGCGCTGCGCCACCGCAATCGCCTGATCCTCACGCTGGCCGAGCAGCACGGCCTGGGTGGCGCCAGGCCCGGCGACTACGCCCCGTACCGCTCGCGGGTGATCTGGTCCCCGCTCCTGCCGCGCGATGACCAGGCCGAAGTCGACAACAACGTCAAGCTCGTCGCAGCCCAGCTCCGCAGCGTCCGCACCGCGATGGACGCCCTCGGCACCGAGTCGCCCGAGGAGGAGATCGCGCGGATCCTCGAGGACCGGACCACCCTGGGCGTGGAGAGTGGAGAGCTCTCCTCTCTCCACTCGTCCGGGCGGAGCGAGCGATGACGACGCGCGCCGCTCTCCGCACCCGCGTCCGCGCCGAGCTCAACGACCTCGGCACGACACGGCTTTGGCCCGACGAGCGCCTCAACGCCTGGCTCGTCGAGAGCCTCCGCTGGCTCGGGCGCGAGCTCGGGCTCGAGCAGGCGGCCAGCCTCACCAGCGTGGCGGCCCAGGCGAGTTATGCCCTGCCGACCGACGTCGTCGAGGTGACCCGCGTCGAGCATCCGACCGGCGTCTTTCGCCTCCCGATCGCCCATGCTGGCGGCGACATCGCGCCCGCGGCCGCCCTCGACTCGGGAGTCGCGACGCGTGACTCGGGACTCGTCTATGACGTCTACGGCGGCCAGCTCATCCTGAGCCCCGCCCCCGACCGGGCCGGCGAGGCGATCGCCGTCCGCTACCGCGGGGCCTACGCCGAGCCGACGGCCGACGCCGGCGTCCTCGACGTCCCTCTCCGAGACGAAGACGCCGTCCTGTTCTCCGCCTGTGCCCGGGCCTGCGAGTGGCTCGCCATGGACGAAGGCAAGCGGCAGCGCTTCGAGCGCCAGCGCGGGGCTTCCCCGGCCGCGGTGGCGCGCGAGTACGACGGGGAAGCACGCGCGATCGTCCGCCAGCGGCGGGCGCGCGTGGCCTCACGCCGGCTGGTCATTCGGAACGAGTAGGCAGGAGGCAGGGTGCTGGTTCGTCCACTGCCTACTGCCTACTCGTCCAGGGAGGTAGGTCATGCCAGAGGGTGAGGGCCAGGCGACTGGCCAGGGTTCGACCACGGTCGAGCATCGGAACGCTGAGGGCGCCGGTGCCTCGGTCACGGTCAATCAGGGCGAGGAGCTCGTCCCCATCAGCCGGGTGCGGGACCTGCAGTCGACGAACGACAGGCTGCGCACCCGGATCGGCGAGCTCGAGGGTCAGCTTGGGGGCGCCGGCGAGGCGGCCCAGACGGCCCAGCGGGCGGCCGACGAGGCGCGGCAGCTCGCCCTGGGCGAGCATCGACGGGCCCTGATCGCGGAGAACCGCGGCCAGATCGTCGAGGAGCTGGTCCAGGGCAACACCACCGACGAGCTGCAGGCAAGCGTCGAGCGCGCACGCGGCGCGTTCAGCCGGATCGCCGCCCAGACCCGGCAGCAGCTCGCCGAGCAGCGCGTGCCGGCCGGGACTCCGGCTCGGTCACGCGACCTAACGCCCGAGCAGCTCGCGGCGCTCTCGCCCACGGAGAAGATCGCCCGCGGCCTCGCGGACCGGGCGTAGCGAGTGGCCAGTGGGTAGAGGACGACCACTACCCACTGGCCACTACCCACTCGTCAGGAGGTAACCGATGCTCACACTGGCCGAATCGGCCAAGCTGACTCAGGACCAGCTCCGGGCTGGCGTCATCGAGACGATCATCGAAGAGTCGCCGATGCTCCGCTACCTGCGCTGGCTGGACGTCCAGGGCAACAGCTTCGCCTACAACCAGGAGGCCACCCTCTCGGGGGCCCAGTTCTACCCGGTCAATGCCCTCTGGACTGAAGGGACGATGACCTTCACCAGGAAGACGGCCTCGCTGGCGATCCTCGGCGGCGATGCCGACGTCGACAACTTCATCCACCGGACCCGCTCGCGGGAGACCGACCAGCGGGCGGTCCAAACCGCCGCCAAGGCCAAGGACGTCTCGCGGAAGTGGGAGCAGACGACGATCAACGGCGCGGTCGCCACCGACGCCAACAGCTTCGACGGGCTGGCTACGCTCGCCGTCGCCGGGCAGACGATCACCGCCGGGGCCAACGGCGCGGCCCTGACCCTGGCCCTGCTCGACCAGCTCGTCGACGCCGTCAAGGGCGGCAAGCCGCACCTGCTGCTGATGAGCAAGCGGACGCGGCGGGCGCTCAAGGCGCTGTTGCAGGCGTCGGCCCACTACGTCGAGCAGGGGGCCGACCAGTTCGGCCGCCAGGTCATGTTCTATGACGGGATCCCGGTCGAAGTGTCCGATTACCAGCCGGACACCGAGACCCAGGGCTCCTCGAACCTGGCGAGCTCGATCTACGCGCTCCAGTTCTCGGATGCCGATGGCCTGGTCGGGCTGACCAACGGCGGCCTCGACGTAATCGACGTCGGCCAGCTCGAGTCGAAGGACGCCAGCCGGGTGCGGCTGCGCTGGTACGTCGGCCTGGCCCTGCTCCGCGACAGCGCGATCGCCCGCCTCAAGGGCGTGCTCTAACGAAGTGAGTAGTGGGAGGTTCCTGATGCCTGCAACTGAGGGTCCCGTCGACACGGTCGGCGGGCCGATGCTCCTGGAGGCGACGGTCGACGTGGGGTCGATCGCCGCTAGCGCGGTCGTCGAGGCGACCGCGACGTTCGCGGCCGGGCTGCTCGACCCGGCCAATGACCTGGTCGTGGCGCTGGCACCGGCGGCGCTCGAGACCGGGCTACAGATCGGCTCGGCCTACGTGGCCAGCGCGACGACGGTCAAGTTCCGTCTCGCCAACCACACGGCCGGCGCGATCGACCCGGCCAGTCGGGCCTACCAGCTCCTCGTCTTTCGGCGGTAACGGCGGGCGCCGCGTAGGGGCGGTTCGTGAACCGAGGGC
>JACCZL010000376.1 GCA_013695975.1 Chloroflexota bacterium | reverse complement strand
GCCGCCCAGGTGGAGAACGGCCAGGTGGTGGATGGCCCAGAGGCCTTCGGGGTGTCGTCGATCGACTTCAACGGGCTGTTCGAGGCCGAGACCGCCGCTCGGCGGGAGTTCCTCGACGAGAACGAGGACGACCTGACCCAGGAGCAGCAGGCAAACAAGAAACGCTCCGAGCGCGACCCGGACGAGGATAACGACAACCTGGCGCTGCCGGTTGGCCTGATCGTGACCCTGACGCCCACCGCGACTGGCACGCTCGAACCCACCACGACGCCGACGGCCACGGCCACCGGCACGACCCAGCCCACCGCAACCGGCACAGCCGAGCCCACCGCCACTGGCACGGCCACCGAGACTGCCACCCCCACCGTCACCACGACGCCGACCGTCACCACGACACCTACCGTCACCACGACGCCGACGGCCACGGCCACTGAGACTCCGCCGACCCTGCGGATCAACAACGACCGCACCCAGGAGGGCGATTTCCCCCTCGAGAACACGGCGGTGTTCACCGTTCGGCTCTCACGGCCGAGCAGCCAGACGGTGACCGTGGACTTCGACACCCGAGATGGCACGGCCAACGGCGGCTTCTGCAGCAGCCGCACCTGGATGGGCAGCCCTACAGACGACTACATCAGCCAGAGCGGCACGCTCACGTTCGTGCCTGGCGACACCACGCAGACGATCGAAATCCCTCTCTGCGGCGACTTCGTCGAGGAGGATAACGAGACCTTCTTCGTCGATCTCTCCAACCCGACGAACGCGACGATCTCCGACGGGACTGGGCAGGGAACCATCCTCGACGACGACGACGCCGGGTATTACGGGGAGTAGTCCGGCAGGTCCAGGCAGCGCCACAGCTCCCAGAGGGTCCGCGGCTTCCCGTACTCCAACTGCACGGCAACGCAGCGGTCGGCGAGGAACGGGATCGCCTCGATTGCCGGGCGGGGGCTCTGGACCAGTACGTAGCGCGGTCGATAGGCAGCCAGCAGGCGGTCGTTGGTCCAGGCCAACGGCCGACGCAGGCCCACCCGCTCGGCGTACCCGGCGTCCACCAGTGGGACCAGCGTGCGGGTGAATCGCTCCCCAAACAGGGGGTACTCGACGTGATTGCTCAGACCATGCGCGCGCGGGTAGCCGTAGACACCGACCACCGCGTCCGGCTCGAGACGCTGGTCGAGCTCGCGGAACAACGGCGCGAGCGCCCCCACCTTCAACAGCATGAGATCCTGCCGCGAGCTCTTGAGCACGAGCGGAAGCGGCTTGTGCTCGCCGAAACAGGCCACGTAGAGGCCGGTCGCCCCGCTCCAGACCACCAACACAAGCGCCAACGCCGTCCGAGCGCCTGTCCGACGATCCCCAACGACCGCTCCGAGCAACGGCGCTCCGAGGGCTCCGGCGGTGAGAAGGTAGCGTCCCCCGCCGAAGGGGCTCCAGGAAAGCGTCGCCGAGAGTGCCGCCACGTAGGAAAGGGTCGCCAGGGCCAGGAGCCGCCGCGTACACGATACGCGCCGGGGCCAGACAAGCATCGCGGTGGCCACGATGAGGATGGCGCCACCGACGAGACCCACTCCCGAGCTGTAATCGTGGACTCGGGGGTCCAGTGCAAAGGTGAACTCAGGCCACAGCTCGATGTCGAATCCCTCGAGTTCAGTGGGGATGTCGAGCGCCCCGAACAGCCACGCGCCGCCCGCCGCGAGCCCCTGCGCCAGCGGGACTGCCAGCGGCCGTAAGAGCGGATCGGCCAGCGGCCCGGAGAGGTCAGCGAAGGCGAACGTGTACACCAAGCGGGCCACGTTGGCGACAAACCCTTCCCAGTGGATCCGGTCGAGCAGCGTGCCGATCTCCCGCGAAACGGCCGACGATCCGCTGAGCGAGCCGTAAAGGTACCAGTTCTGGACATAGGCATAGCCGCCGAGGAGGATCGCCGCCACACCGCCGAGCAGGGCCCCGGCGATGAGCGGCGGCTCGATCCGCCGCCCGACCAGCAGCAGGCCCGCGATCGCGAGCGCCGGTAGGGCGAACGCTGCCGTCGCCTTAGTCCCCAGCGCCAGACCCGCGGCCGCGCCGGCCAGAACGAGTCCGGTAGGGG
>JACCZL010000370.1 GCA_013695975.1 Chloroflexota bacterium | reverse complement strand
CCTGGCCCAGCGCCCGCCCCTCCGAGAGCAGCGGCCCGTCGAGCAGCACATCTCGAGCAAAACCCTCGTAGGCCAGCCAGTCATTCCCGCCCGAGAGGATCGTTGCGCGCCCCACCAGATGGCCGTGGTTGACCAATTCGACCCCGAGCGCGGCCACCGCGAACAGCCCCAGCAGGGTGCGCTCCAGGCGTTCGCCCGATCCCGCCGCCGCGACTCGGCTGGAAGCCTGTCGAGCCTGGCCGATCAGCGCTAGAAGCAGCAAGCCCAGAATTGTCAGGTCCAGCGCCATCGCCCCCGCACCGAGGAACCGGTCCCGAGCCAACGCGGAGACACTCGTCCCCTCACGAACGAGCACCGGCGGCGTCAGCGGCAGCAGCGCGCCATCGCCTTCGGCCCCACGCACGACCAGCCAGGGCATCCCCTCCTCAGGCCGTGCGTAGCGCACCTCGATCGGATGGAGGCCAGCCGGCAGCTCGACGTGGGCGAGCACCTCCTGGACCCGCTGACCGCTCGTGACGGCCGGCGGCTCGCCACGCGGTCCGACCAGGCCCGGGACCGTGAGCGTGGCCTGCCCGTTCGCTTCCAGCGCGAAACGATAGCGGCCGCCGTTCGGCGCCCAGACCTGACCGGTCCAACGAGCGGCAAAGGGCAGCAGGTCACGCCGCGGCTGAGAGGCCGAGAAATAGTTGAAGCGGCGGGCGTCGTTGAAGAAATGAAGCGGGAATTCGTCCCCACGAAAGTCGAGCGCCGGATCGACGCGGGTCGCATTCGCGCCGGTCCCGCGCCATTCTGTCGAGCGCTCCAACCTCGCCTCGGAACCTCCGCTCCGGTACTCCGCGAGCAGCCCGTACGCCGGGGCCGACCACGCCAGCAGGAGCTTGACGACGACGCCCCCCACCAGCAGGGCCCCGACGAGCCGCGCCCGCGGCGGCGCACCCGGCAGCGCGATCGCCCAGCCCACCAGCGCGATGCCCGCGGCGATCCCGATCGATCCGAGCGGTAAGCCGGCAAGCCACGCCGACGGGTGGCCTGGCGCCGCCAGGTACCCCAGGGCGGCGCCGAAAAAGAGCAGGCGATCTGCACGCATAGTGGCGGCTAGCCCCGCGCCGACGACGGCCTAGAGCAAGCGCTCCATTATATCGGTTGCCTGCCCATCACCCCCGTAGGGGCGTGATTCATCGCGCCCTTCGGCGTCGCAACTGGCCCGGCCCCCCGCCGTCTGGTCTAATCTGCGCGGAGGTCACGATGCGCTGTCTGGTCACCGGAGCGGCGGGGTTCATCGGCTCGCACCTGAGTGAGCGGCTGCTGGCCGATGGCCACGACGTGACTGGTCTCGATGTCTTCCACCCCTACTATCCGCGCGACCGCAAGGAGCGCAACCTCGCGAGTCTTCGCGATCGGTCCGACTTCCGCCTCCTCGAGCTCGACCTTCGCGAGGGCGATCTCGCCCCCGCCCTCGACGGGATCGAGGCCATCTTTCATGAGGCGGCGATGCCCGGCCTCTTGCGAAGCTGGGACTGGTTCGAGGAGTACATGACCTGCAACGTCCTGGCCACCCAGCGGCTCCTCGAGGCGGCGCGGCTCTCCAGACCGCGGATCCTGGTCCATGCGTCCACGTCCTCGGTCTACGGGCGAGTCTCGAGCTGCGACGAAGAGGCCCTCCCGCGTCCGACTTCGCCCTACGGCGCGACCAAGCTGTGTGCCGAGAAGCTGGCGCTCGCCTACCAGGAAAGCTTCGGCCTACCCGTCGTCGTCCTCCGCTACTTCTCCGTCTACGGCCCACGCCAGCGGCCAGATATGGGCTACACCATCTTCGTCGAACGAGTCCTCCGCGACGAGCCGATCATCGTCTTCGGCGACGGTGAGCAGACCCGCGGCAACACCTACGTGGCCGATTGCGTCGACGCCACGGTCAGGGCCGCGTCGCACGGGCAGGTCGGCCAGGTCTACAACGTCGGCGGCGGCGAGTCGCGCTCGACCAACTGGGTCGTCGACACCATCCAGCAGATCGTCGGCCGCCGCGTGACGGTAACCCACGGTCCACCCCGACCCGGCGAGCAGCGTGAGGCCCTCGCCATCACCACCAAAGCTCGGCAGAGCCTGGGCTGGGCCCCACGCGTCTCCCTCGAAGACGGCCTCCGCGCCCAGGTCGAGTGGCAGCGGACCCTGACGTAAGCGCAGCGCCCGTTACCCGCCCCTACGAGGCGCGAGCCCGAAGGGCCGCGATCTGCTGCCGAGCCCGATCTTCCGAGAGCAGGCGCTCAGCCGAGGTCGGCCGCTCGCCACGGCTCAGGTGCCACTTCCGAAAGGCCAGCTTGGTGGCCACCTGGTGAAGCTCCCGTTCAGCCAGCCAGCCGCCGATCCCGCGACGCCTGAACGCCCCGATCTCACGCCCGAGTCGCGCCCGCTGCGACGGGAGCGCCTCGTATTCGGCGGGTGTCAGCATGCCTTCGGCGGCTTCCTCCGCGAGGTGCCTACGGATCACCATCGACTCGCGACGCCAGGCAAACAGGGCGATCAGGAGCAGCGTGACCAGCCCCGGACCAGTCAGAAACAGGCTCTCGAGCGGCATGACCACGAACAGCAGCAGGAACGGATCGAGCTCGGGGAGCACCGATGGCAGCAACGCACCGGCGATAGCGTTCCAGGCGGCATGCTGGAGGATGGCCAGCCCATACCCCAGCGGCGGCACGACGACCGCCAGGATTCGGCTGCCGGTTTCGCGGGCGTATCCAAGCGCGGCGCCCGTCGTCGCGGTGTAGAGTGCATGCCCAAAGCCGCCGAGGATGATCCGCACGTAAAAGAGCACTCCCAGTCCGATCAAACCCCCTTCCAGGTAGACCCGGCCGAAGTACAGGATGTTCTCGGTCATCGCAAAGCCGATCCCGACCAGCGAGCCGTAGACGATCCCGTCAAGCACGTTGTCGAACTCGCGCCGGAGCATCACCAGCAGCAACAGCAGCGCGCACCCCTTGGCCGTCTCCTCGACGATCGGCGCGACCGCGCTGGCCGTGATCAGCTCCCCAAGCAGCTCCCCGAAGGCCCCAGCGATGATCGCGCCGATCAAGTCGTTCAAGATCGCCGACACAAAGGTTGCCACCAGTGCTCCCCAGAGGAACGCCGCGATCAGCACCCGCCACGGTTCGCGTTCGTAGCGGTCGAGCTGGAGCACCAGGAACACGAAGAGCGGCACCGGTGCCACCGCCGCGGCAGTCGCCAGCCCGAGCGCGACAGGACTCGGGATAGCCACGACTAACAGAGTCGCCATCGCGACGAAAAACCCGAGCCCGAGGCAGCCAACGCAGCCACAGCCGCTAAAGCGCCTCACGGTCCCACTCGTCCTCACCCCGCGCCGGAGGCGGCATCGAGTCCTCACCCCCCCGACCAGCTCGCTCTGCGCTCACTCGCCCGTACGGAGCTCCAACGGCGTCGCGAGTTGAACGGCAATCTCCTCAGGCGTGGTGACCGGTGTGCGACAAGTGTAGTTCTGACAGACGTAGGCCGTCGCCCTGCCATCGCGCATCCCGCGATCGGCCAGCACGGGGATATCCGAAGGCACCGCTTCCGGAGACGCCGCCGCGACCACGCGGTTCGGCAGAAAGCGATCGAACACGGTCCTCAGCAGAGCTCGGGCATCCGGCGAGTCGAGGTTGCCGATCACCGCGATCTCCTTGGGACTGCCGAGATAGAAGTCTAGCCCGCA
>JACCZL010000355.1 GCA_013695975.1 Chloroflexota bacterium | reverse complement strand
GCATCGGGGACGCGACTGGCACCGCGGTCGCGAGTGGCTCGGTGGGAACAGGCGAGGTCACGCCAGCAGGCGGCTCAACAGGCGTCGGCGCCGCGACCGCTGGTCTGGACGGCGCTCGGGCAGGCTGGCCGACCACGCGCCGACCGCCGAACGGCTCGGTGGCCGGACGGCGCGTCTCGATAGGAGGCCGCCGCTCGCGCGCGGGGGCGCGACCGCTCGGGGCATCGAGCCCCGACGTCTTATCGAGCTCGCGCAGGAGCTGTCGGTAGGTGATGAAGACGTTCGACAGCTCGACCAGCGGGATCGCCGTCAGGTCGCTCCCGAGCACGACCACTGCCGCGCCGCGCTGCTTCGCGATCCGCGCCAGCGGGATCATGTCCTTGTCGCTGGTGACCAGCACGAACACGTCCGGCGCGACCGTCCAGAGTAGGTCGACGCCATCGGCCACCATGACGGTGTCGGCGAGGCTCTTCCCCTCGCGGGTCCCGCTCTCCGGCCGCATGACCGGAGCGAAGACGGGCTCAATGCCGGCCTTGTACACGGCCAGGCGCTCGGAGGGAAGGTTCCACTCGGCGTAGGCCCGAGCCGAGACGAGGGTGCCGTAGCTCTGAGCCAGGGCGGTCACGGCGCCCAGGTCCAGCTCTGTCCCCGGCGCGTCGCGACTGTGGCAGATCTGGAGATTGTCCCAGTCGATAAGCAAAACAACAGTCTTAGATCGGTCGATCACGCAAGACCTCCATCGGTCCTTCCGAGATTGTAGCAGAGGGCCCGCCCGCATCGTCGGACCAACCGACGGGTGGATCGGGTGCCCAGATGTTGGACGGCTCGTCCACTCCGAATGGCGTGCCTGGTGGGGCACCGCGTATCGAGATCATCGGTGTGGCGAGTGGATGCTGCTACCATAGGAGTGCTGCCTGAAGGAGCGCGGTCTGAGGGTGTGCCCTCCGAGGCCCCCTCTCCTCCACCGCGCGACGCTCGCGGTCCGCTGGAGGTTGCACCCATGGTCCTGCCCGCTCGGATGCGCTTCGGGATCTTTCTGGCTCCGTTCCACGTCATCGGCGAGAATCCGACGCTGGCCATCGACCGAGATCTCGAGCTGGTTCAGTGGCTCGATACCCTCGGCTACGACGAAGCCTGGATCGGTGAGCATCACAGCGCCGGCTGGGAGACGATCGCCTCACCTGAGCTGTTCATCGCCACGGTCGCCGAGCGGACGCGCCACATCAAGCTCGGAACCGGCGTCACCAGCCTCCCCTACCACAACCCGCTGATGGTCGCTAACCGGACCGTGCTCCTCGATCACCTGACCCGCGGCCGAGCGATGCTCGGCGTCGGACCCGGCGCCCTGGTGACCGACGCGCTCATGCTGGGGATCGAGCCAGCCCGTCAGCGGCCGATGATGGAGGAGGCGCTCGACGTCGTCGTGCGGCTGATGACCGATCCGACTCCCCTGACCCACATCAGCGACTGGTTTGAGCTGCACGACGCGACGCTCCAGCTCCGCCCCTACACCCAGCCCCACCCAACGATTGCCGTTGCCAGCATGGAGTCGCCGGCCGGGATGGTCGCGGCCGGCAAGCATGGAGCCGCCGTGCTCTCGCTCAGCGTCGCCGGTGGCGTGCGCGGCCCAGTCGATCTGCGGGGCCAGTGGTGGATCGCCGAGGAGACGGCGGCCAGGTTCGGCAAGGCAATGCGCCGGGAGGAGTGGCGCCTGGTCGCGCCGATCCACCTGGCGGAAACCCGCGCGGAGGCGCTGAACGACGCGCGTGAGGGCGCCGCCCGCCACCTGCTCGACTACTTCGAGCAGACCAACGGTCGGCCGAGCCCGGTCCCGGGGCCGCGGGAGCAGGTCATCGACCAGATGGTCGACAGCGGGCGCTGGATCGTCGGAACACCCGACGATTGCATCGAAGCCATCGAGCGCTTCGACGAGGTCAGCGGCGGCTTCGGCGGCCTGCTGGCGCTCGCCCACGAGTGGGCCCCGCGCGACAAGATCCTCAAGAGCTACGAGCTGCTGGCCCGTTACGTGATGCCCCGCTTCCAGGGTTCACTCGGCGGCCTGGAAGCGTCGAGTGCTCGGGCCCAAGCCCAGGTCGAGCAGATTCGCCAGGTCCGGAACGACGCCCTCGAGCAAGCCCATCAAGCCTACGAGCGAGCCGGCGCTTCGCGGGCCTGAGCTGGAGGACCGGCCTTGCGATTCCCCGACCGAGGAGAGCTGTGCACAAGCTCATGATCGCCAGCGCTGACGGCGAGCAGTACCGTGCGTTGATCGGGCAGGCCGAGCCCGAGCTAGAGATCGCCGTCTTTAAGGCCGACGACCCGGAGGGGCGCGCGTTTGCGCGCGAGATGGACGCCCTCTTCACCTGGAGCTTCCCTCGCGAGCTACTGGTGGGCGCCGAGCGACTGCGCTGGATCCAGTCGACCGGCGCCGGCGTCGATCACATCATGGCCGCGCGTCCGCTGCCACCGAGTGTCACGGTCACACGGACGATCGACGTCTTCGGCCCAGCCATGGCCGAGTACGTGCTCGGCTACCTGTTCGCGGCCACGCTTCGGATCCCGCGTGTCGTGGCCCACCAGCGCGCGCGGCGCTGGGAGCCGTTCGCGGCGCCGTTGCTGCGCGGGAAGACCGCCGTGGTGGTCGGGCTCGGGAACATCGGCCGCGAGGTCTGTCGGACGCTTCGGATGGCCGGCCTCCGCGTCATCGGCGTGTCTCGCGGCGGACGGCCAATCGACCAGGCCGACGAGGTGATGACGGTCGGGCGACTGGACGAAGCGTTGCCGAAGGCCGACTTCCTGGTGCTCGTCGTCCCCCTGACCAGCGAAAGCCGTGGGCTGATCGACGCGCGGCGGCTGGCGCTGCTGCCGCCCCACGCCTGGTTGGTCAACATCGGCCGCGGGGCGGTTGTCCGCGAGCCCGACCTGATCGCGGCCCTGCGCGACGGTGGCCTGGGCGGCGCCGTCCTCGACGTGTTCGAGCGTGAGCCGCTGCCTGCCGATAGCCCGCTCTGGACCCTCGAGAACGTGGTTGTCACCCCCCATCTCTCCGGACCCGACGATGTCCCGACCAACGCCCAGCGCTTCCTCGAGAATTACCGCCGCTTCAAAGCCGGCCAACCACTGGAAGGGGTCGTCGACCTCGAGCGAGACTACTGACGAGTGGGCAGTAGACCGAACCACTGCCCACTGCCCACTGCCCACTCGTTCAGGTAGAATGTGGCCAGCGGAGGGATACCGATGGGTGCGTACAAGCGGTGCGATTACTGCGGCCGAACGGTAAACTGGAATGATGTCCAGGAGCGGCGGACGTGGCTGGAGCTCCACTGGGACGTCCTCGACGACGGCCATCCTGAGCAGGTCTGGGACTTTTGCGCCTGGGATTGCGCGGTCAATTTCGGCCTGGCGCGACGGAAGGGCCCGGTCGGCGATCTGGTGCGCGAGCTCGGCGACCGCCTGATGGCGGCCGGCGCGCCTGAGGACGACTACCTCAGCGCGCTCGATCAGGAGCGCTCGCGTCGGGAGCAGCGCAAGACGGCCGCACAGCGTGACGTGCGCTCGCTGCTGGAGCAGCTCGAGCAGGGCGCACGGGGCGAGAGCAAGGGGGACGCGCCGCCGAAGGCCTGAGGCCGAGCGGTGCGTCCGTCGCCACGCCGTGCGGCGCTTCGCCGACCAGATCCATCCGGAGATCTTCACGCTCGAACCAGGCTACTGTTGGGGCAAGGTCGTCTGCCAACGCTTCGACAATCGTCGCGGCCTCGAAGAGGCGACGATGCTCCTGCGAGAGGTCGAGGCGCGACTGCGGGATGATCCCGCGCTCCTCGACCTGGTCGCCCACCCGAAGATCGCCGCCTGGCGCCAGACGTTCAGCCGCTTCGGGGCGCGGCCGAGCAAGTTTCAGTCCTCCGTGGAAGCGCTGGCCCGCCGGGCGCGGCGGGGCGATGCCCTGCCGCCGATCAACCCACTGGTAGCCCTTTACAACGCCGTCTCGTTGCGCTTCCTCGTGCCGGTCGGTGGAGACGACCTCGACCTCGTGAGCGGGGACCTCCACCTGCGGCTGGCGCGGGGAGACGAGTCGTTCATCCCCCTGGGGGCTGAGGCAGACGAGCCACCCGAGCCGGGTGAGGTCGTGTACACAGACGACGCCAAGGTCCTCTGTCGCCGCTGGAGCTGGCGGCAGGGCGAGGCCAGCAAGATCTCGGCTGCCACCACGAACGCCGTGCTGAACGTCCACGGCTTGCCGCCGGCCACGCCCGAGGAAGTAGCGCGGGCGACCGAGACGCTCGGCGAGCTCGCCCGCCGCATCTGCGGCGGGCAAACCCGCTGGTACTTCCTCGACGCGGCAACGCCGCGGATCGAGACCGAGCTCGCGGTCTGAGCCCGCGGCCCCGGCCCCTACGTTCGATCGACTATGCTTCCGCGACGGATCGGCGCGGGACCGAGACGCGCGTTGGCTCGGGCAGCTCCCGCTTGGCCGGCAGCGTGATCCAGCTAATGACCAGGGCGAAGAACGAAACCAGCGAGGCCGCTGTCATGATCGTGTCCATCGCTCTAACCTCCTTGCGCGATCTCTAGGCGAGCTCTCGGGCCGACTCGGACCCGAGCACGTAGGCCGGCTCACCGTGCTGCGAGAGGTCGAGGCCGAGGACCTCTTCCTGCTCGGGCACACGAAGCCCGATGACAAGATCGATGACCTTGAGGATGATGAAAGTCGCCACCCCGCAGTAGATCCAGCTCGCGCCGACCGCGATGATCTGGGTCACGAGCTGGGCCGGGTTGCCGGCGAATAGGCCGTCGGCGCCGGCCGAGTTGACGGCCGTCGTGGCGAAGAGGCCGGTCGCGATGGCGCCCCAGGTGCCGCCGATCCCGTGGACGCCCCAGACGTCGAGCGCATCGTCGACCCGCAGCCGCTCACGGAGCTGGACGGCCAGGTAGCAGAACACCCCGGCCCCAAGGCCGATCAGGATCGACGCCACCGGAGTCACGTAGCCCGCGGCGGGTGTGATCGCGACCAGGCCCGCGACGGCGCCCACGGCCGCGCCGAGGACGCTCGGATGGCCCTTGTGGGCCCAGCTCACGGTGAGCCAGGTGAGGGCGGCCATCGCTGCGGCCGTGTTCGTGTTGACGAACGCCAGTGCCGCCAGGCCATTCGCCGCCAGCGCGCTGCCCGCGTTGAAGCCGAACCATCCAAACCAGAGGAGTCCGGCTCCGAGCACCGTCATGGTCAAGTCATGCGGCTCGATCCGCTCCTGCCCAAGGCCGTGGCGGTGGCCCAACACGAGCGCCGCCACCAGCGCGGACACGCCCGAGCTGATGTGGACGACCGTCCCGCCGGCGAAATCGAGCGCCCCCAGCGTCTTGAGCCAGCCGCCGGTGCCCCACACCCAGTGCGCCATTGGGTCGTAGACGAACGTGGCCCAGAGAAGGCTGAAGAGGACGAACGCCTTGAACCGCTTCCGCTCCGCGAAGGCGCCGGTAATGAGGGCCGGAGTGATAACGGCGAACATCATCTGGAAGGCCATGAACGCGTAGTGGGGGATCGTCGCGGCGTAATCCGTGTTCGGCTCCGCGTCGACACCGTTGAGGCCGACCCAATCCAGGCTGCCGATGATCCCGCCGACGTCCGGGCCGAAGGCCAGGCTGTAGCCCCAGAGGACCCACTGAACACTGATAAGGGCGAGGATAAAGAAGCTGTGCATGATCGTCGACAGCACGTTCTTGGGCCGCACCAGCCCGCCGTAAAAAAAGGCGAGACCGGGCGTCATCAGCATGACGAGCGCCGCCGACATCAGGACCCAGGCGGTATCGCCGCCGCTAATACCTTCAGGCATCGATACGTCCCCTCCAGGAGTTGATGCCGATAAGCTTAGGCTCCCCCCGTCCGGTCGCCAACGGGCGGTCCGTACAGAAATGCCGAGCGCCTCTTGTGCAACTCGCACAAGAGG
>JACCZL010000332.1 GCA_013695975.1 Chloroflexota bacterium | reverse complement strand
CACGATGCTCGGGCTTGCCCGCGCCCGCGCCGCCGCCCAGCTCGGTCAGGATGCGCTCTCCCACTACGACGCCGCGGGGCAACCCGTCATCGCCGGCCTGCTGGCCGAAGGGGGCGTGGAGTACCGGCTCGCCGGCGAGAATCTGGCTCGGTGGGTAGTGGCCGATCCCGCCGGGCCCGAGCGCGTGCAGCGGGCGCTCATGGACAGCCCCAGCCATCGCAAGAACATCCTCGAGCCGTCGTTCGACTGGCTAGCGGTCGGGGCCGCCACGGATGCCTCCGGCCGGATCGCTTTCGCCCAGATCTTCCGTGAGGCGCCGTAGCGTCGCTCCGCGCGGGGGCATTCGTCCGGCGGACCTCATTGACGCAGTGACCGGACACTGGATCGTGTGACCGCCTCGTCACGTCTTGGGATGTCGACGTGGCCTCCAGTGAGATCTGAGGCCTGGGCCGCGCCCGAGACGCTCAGGGCAACGGAGGGTCGATCAGCTCGGCGCGCACCACCAGCCGCTCGGTGTAGTCCCAGATCGTCGGGAGCCAGAGCCCGGTGCAGGTGATGAGCGAGAGCGTCGCCGTCTCGGTCGGATGCACCGACGATAGGTCGGTCCGCGGCAGCGCCCGCACGTCGAGGACGCGGTACTCGAACCGTCGCTCCCCGCTGAAGACGTGGACCAGGTCGCCCCCTTGCACGCGGTCCAGGTCCTTGAAGACGTTCCCGGCGTTGCGACTGCTGACGTGGCCGAGCAGCACCGCGTTGCCGCGCTCGCCGGCGCCGGCGGTGTGCTGGGCATGGCCGGCCTTGAAGGCCGGCACCTCCCAGGTGGTCCCACCATCGCGCTCGACGAACGCGGCGGAGACGACCGCCGTCTCGAGCGCAATGCGCGGGATGGCCGCCGTGGTAATCGGCAGCGACGCCAGCAGCGCCGGCGTCGCGGTGGCGCTGGCCAAGGGGGCGGCCGCAGACAGCACCACCGCCTCGAGCAACGTCGGCGCTGGACCGTCCGAGGCCGGTGTGCCGCCGCTCCAGCCCGGCTCGGTCGGCGCTGCCAGGCCTTCGATGGCCATTCCCGCGCCGCTCGTCGCGGGGATCAAAGGACCGCTCCCTTGCACGGCGAGCAGCAGGAGGCCACCGAGGGCTGCCAGGATGAGCAGGTTGCTGAGGAGCGAGCAGATCCTGCGCACGGTTCAGGCCTCGGTCGGCGGCTGGCGGTAACCCTGCACGGTCGCTGCGGCGTAGCTGCCATCCGGCGGGCCGGCGATCGCGTGCTCAAGATGGCCTCGTTCGGCGAGCCACCTGAGGAATCGGAGGCGCCGGGCATCCGGCTCCGGCAACTCCTGGATGAACATCTGTAACCTACCGTCGTAAGGTCCTAGCGCTTGCATGGTCTGCCTCCTAATCGGTTCGCGGGCCGGAGTACACATGCTCCAGCGTCATGCTCGGGCGCCCAAGTCACCCATTGACGTCGGCTCGAGGATGCGGCGGAGTCGGGCCAGGCCGCGGACCTGGGCCTTCTTCACCGCGTCCTCCGTCTTGCCGGTCGCCGCCGCCGTCTCGGCGATCGAGCAGCCCCGCAGGAAGCGGAGCGCGACCACCTGTCGATGGTGGTCGGGCAGCCGCTCCAGCGCGCCGGCGAGCGCCTGGCGATCCAGGGCACGCTCCAGCAGCCGCTCGGCCACCGGGTCGGCGACGTCCGCCGCCCCGCTCGGGCCGGGCATGTCGCGCGGGCGGGTGCGCCAGTGATCGATCAGGTGGTTGTGGGCGATTCGATAGAGCCAGGCCGAGAACGGCAGGCCACGGAACTCGTAGGTATGCAGCCGCGCAAGGGCCTTGACGAAGACCTCAGCGGTCAGATCCTCCGCCGCGGCGCGGTGCCCTTGCGTGTGGCGGAGGAGGTAGCGATGGATGCCCGGCGCCAGGCGCTCATAGAGCTGCCCGAACGCCTCGCTGTCGCCCGCCTGGGCCCGGTCCACCAGCACCTGCACGGCGTCGAGCAGGAGCGGGGATCCTTCGCTGGGCATCTGCGATGGGACATCCCAGGTTGATGTTGCCTGCATGGTTCACCTCCCGATCGGCTGCGCTGGCCGACGGAACGGGCGGGGGATGGGCGAACCCACCCCCCGCCCTCCGGTGCCTAGGCCCGCCGTCGGCCGAGTCGACGCAGGTACAGGCCCAGGCCGAGGAGCGACAGGAGCACGAGCGCCACCGAGGGAAGCCCGGGCTCGCCCGTTGATGGCAGCCGCGAGGGGATCGTGGCTGCCGTCGGAGGCAGTGCGGGCAGACCGGATGGCTGCGACGGCACCACTGCCGCCGGCGCCGATGCTGGTGCCTGCGGCCCGGTCGCCTGCGCGGGGGCCGGTGCCTGCAGTCCGGTCATCGGAGGCATCGCAGCCGCCGGCGGCCAAACCTGGACGCCGACCAGCGC
>JACCZL010000329.1 GCA_013695975.1 Chloroflexota bacterium | reverse complement strand
ACCTCGAACACCCGCTCTGAGAACACCGGCATGAGGTGCTGGTACGGCATGCCGAAGAAGAGCGTCACGCAGGCGAGGCTCAGCAGGACGAGCAGAATCGACGACGAGCGAATGTAGCGGAGCCCCTCGAGTAAGCGATCGCGAGCGCCCATCTCTGGCTCCGCCGTGGACTCGACCGCCGGGGGGACCGGTGGCAGGCGCACCAGCGCGACGAGCACCAGGCAGTACAACGCCGTCATCAGCCCGAACACGCCGTTGACGCCGACCGCCGCGACCGCGAGCAAGGGGCCGGCGATCGCCGGCCCGGCAATTCGGCAGAAGTTGACCCCGGCATTGTTGAGGGCAACCGCGCTGCGGAGCAGTCGCCGCCCGACGACCTGGGCGGCATAAGTCTGGCGGGCTGGCATGTTGAAGGAGAAGGCGATGCCCTGGACGAACGCAAAGATCGCGAGGTGCCAGACTTCGAGGAGGCCCGCCAAACTGAACGCGAGGAGGGCGAGCGAGCCCGCGGCGAGGCCACTCTGCGCCACGAGGAGGATGGTGCGTCCCGGCGCCTGGTCCGCCACGACCCCCCCAACGAGCGAGAACAACAGCATCGAGATGCCCGTCGCCGCGCTAACCAGGCCAATGGCCGTCGCCGAGCCGGAGATGGTCAGGGCGGCGTAGCCGATACTCACGACGCTCATCTGCCAGGCCAGGGTCGCCGGCAGCATCCCGAAATAGATCAGACGAAAGGCCGGAACGCTGAGGGCCGGGAAGAGACGGAGAACGGGCGATTGCCCTGCCGTAGAGGGCGATCCATCGAAGGTCGCCGCGTCGCCAGGGCTCGGCTGGGCTGGGCCGTCCGTCGGTGGCGGGGGTCGAAGATCGGCGCCCTCCTCGGCCGGAGCCTCGGTTTCGATCGGGTGGCGCGCGGTCGACGACATTGAAACATCGTACCAGACACGCTGAGAGCCGCCCCCTGACGACCGATCGCCGTTTGACGTTCGCTGCCTCGCGGGCTATCCTACTGCTACTTCGGGATCGTCCTTTGACAGGTGAATCAGGTGCTCCTCGGGTGGCTCTCGTCCACGGCTATGCCGTCGGCGGGGGCAGAATAGGGAAGGCGGTGCAAATCCGCCGCGGTCGCGCCACTGTGAACGGGGAGCCGTCCGGCACGTTGCCACTGTCCTGAGCGGATGGGAAGGCGCCGGCGGCGAGGATCCGTGAGTCAGGAGACCTGCCCGTAGGAGCGTGGGTAGCCGCTCTTCGCTGTAGAGAGCCGCCCAACGCGGCGCCCCGCCGGCCATCGCGCCAGCGGGCTCCTCCGTCTTTGGTACCGGCCTTCGAGCGCGTTTGGCGGCGTTCGAAGGCTTTTTGCGTCAGGAGATTTGGAGGACCATTGGTAGCGAGAAAGGAGCCCCAAGGCCTGGTGATCGTGTACACCGGCAACGGCAAGGGCAAAACGACCGCCGCCCTCGGCTTGATCCTGCGCGCGGCTGGCAACGGACTGCGGGTTTTCGTCCTGCAGTTCATCAAGGGCCAGTGGAAGACCGGCGAGTCGCAAACGCTCAAGCTGCTCGCCCCCAACGTCGAGCACGTTCGGATGGGCCGGGGCTTCACCATCGAGCGGCTGCGCGACCCACGGATCCCGATGGAAGAGCACGAGACGGCGGCGGCCGCGGCTTTCGCCCACGCCGCCGAGGTCGTGCGGTCCGGCGCCTATGACATGGTCGTGCTCGACGAGCTGCTCGGCTCGATCAAGGCCGACCTGGTCCAGCTCGACGACGTCCTTCAGCTCATCCGCGACAAGCCACCGCGCCTCCACCTGGTACTGACCGGCCGCGGGGCGCCCCAGCCTCTGATCGACGCCGCCGACCTGGTGACCGAGATGACACCGGTCAAGCATCCTTACGAGCAGGGGATCAAGGCCCAGCGAGGGATCGAGTTTTGAGCCGGCTGCTCGCCCTGCTCGTTGCGCTCGGGCTCGTGGTGGGGTGCGCTGGGCCAACGCCGCCGCCCACCGACACGCTCA
>JACCZL010000327.1 GCA_013695975.1 Chloroflexota bacterium | reverse complement strand
CTGTCAGACATCGCTAGAATCTCCTCGTCGAATGGCCGGGGCTACCTCGTCTCCTCCAGAGGGTGGGCAGCCCCGGCGGCGGACGGTCTGCCCCGGGTGAGCTGCGGACTCACCCGGGGCAGACCGTCCGCCGCCGGGGCTGCCCACCCTGTGGAGGAGACGAGGTAGCCCCGGCCATTCGACAAGGAGATTCTAGCGATGTCTGACAGCATCCCCCAGTGGGCCCAGGCTGCCATCGAGCAGAAGCAGCAGCGGCTCTCCGAGATCGAACGTCAACTGTCCCGCGAGCTCACCCGCGAGCAGTACGCGATGGTCGTCGAGATCATCGACCAGTTCCCCGCCGCGGCCGACCCCTGGCGGGAGCACTACGAGGCCACGATCGAGACCGTCGCCCGGCACTTCGGAGAGATGGGCGCGGCGATTCGGGCCGTCTACTTCCACGTCGTCGACAACGACGGCGGGAGCAAGCCCGAGGAATGCGGCCTCGGGCTCCGGCGCGACGAGGAGCACCAGTGGTTCGCCTGCAGCAAGCCCATGGGAGGGTGCCGGAGCCTCCTGGAGCGGCTCAAGCGTACTTTTTCATCACGCTCGGCACTCATGTTGAACTTCTGGTAGCATGAGCAGGGCCCCAGGCGCACGGCGCCTGTGACGGCCGGTCCCCTGCCACCGCCGCCCACCTACTCCGCCTATAGCTACTCACGTGCCCACAACGACCGACGCCACCCAGTAGGAGAGCGGGCCGGAAAGCCGTATCGGCAAGATGCGTAGTTACCCCGCCTCTGGAGGTGTCGAATGGCATATTCAGTGTTCCGCCCACGCGGAGCTCGTCCCGCCCTGATGAATCGGGCGCTGCGATCCAGACGGGAATGGCAAGCAGCTACACAGGCCGTCTGCAAGGCCGGACTCGATCCACATCCAGACGCCGTCAAGAATTGGGATCATCTTGCTGCGCTCCACTATATTCGTTCTCATACAGACGAGTCGGCTCGAGTCCTTGATGCAGGAGGACTAGTCCATTCACCGCTGGTGGGTTGGCTATCCACGTGCGGCTATACATCTCTTCACGTTATCAACTTGTCATTTGAAGAAGATTTCAAGTTGGGAACGATTCAATATATTAGAGGAGACTGTACGACGACCCATTATCCGAACGGGTTTTTCGATATCATTGCCTGCCTGAGTGTCATTGAGCATGGTGTGGGTATTCAGCATTTCTTGAAGGAGAGTCACCGAATATTGCGGCCCGGCGGGTCTTTGATCATAAGCACCGATTACTGGGGACATCCTAATGCCATCATGCCTGACGACGGGAAGATCTTCACACCTGAGGAGGTCCAGCAAATAGTCGAGTGCGCAACATCGATTGGCTTCGAGTCGACCGGAGCAATCGACTACGAAACGAATGAGAGAACTATCAAGTGGGAATCAGAAGAACAGAGCTATACGTTCATTATTTTTTCGCTCATGAAGAAATAATGAGGACAGAGTAGCCCAACCGTGCCACCTTCACCCACCGCGGCCGCTGCCGCTCCCGCGCCCTCGCCACCCGCTGCGACGCCGGCGCCCGTCCAAGCGTCCGAGCCTCAGTCGGTTGTCGTCGCCGACACTGGTGGCGAGGGCGTGTTCCCGCGGCGTACGCCGGCCCTGGACGACCGCATGAAGGCGTATCCCGAAGGCACCACGCTCGCCGTCATCGGGGGCGAGACGGAGGGGGGCGGCATCACGTGGCTTCGCGTCCGCGCGCCGGATGGTGTGGAGGCGTGGGTCCCTGAACAGTAGACGGCACCGGCGCAGAGCCAGCCAGCCGCCGCGGCAACCCAGCCATTGCCCACGCCGGCTTCGCCTACGGGCGCGGCGAAGCCGGCGCCGCCCGCCAAGCCCGCGCTTGTAGCACCGCCAGCGGCACCCACGCCGACTGCGAGGATCGACCAGACAGCCACGTCTTGCCGACGCTCCAGCAGGAGGCGGCCGCGAAGATGGACGCGCCGCTCACTGCCCAGGGATAGCCTTCCGGGGCGCGTTGCTACATCCGTCGCTACACGGCCCACCGAAAAGCCCCCTCAGCCTGGTGCTGAGGGGGCCTCCTGTATCTGGTACGGGCTGGCTGCCGGACTAGGATTTGAACCTAGACTAAGTGATTCAGAGTCACTCGGGCTACCGTTACCCCATCCGGCAAGACACAGGACAGTATACCCAACGCGGCGCGACAGCGACCACGAGCGGAGCAGGGCTTGTCTGGGCGGGCGATGTGCGCCTCTATGAGGCGAGGCTGGCTAGCGCTTGTTCCGCGGCCTCCAGGCGATCGAGTACCTCGTCGCGCCCGAGGGCGGCCATCGTCTCGAAGAGGGGGGGTGACACGGTGCTGAAGGTGCAGCCGACGCGGAGAAGCATGAAGAGCTGCCCGGTCTTCAGGCCGCGCTCGGAAGCGAGCCCACGCAGCTCCGCTTCCAGGTGCTCGTGGGTGAACTCGCCGCTGCTCCGAATCCGTTCGATTGCCGCCACCAGCGCGGCGTGCGTCGCGCCCGGATCCATCCCTTTCGGAACGAGCAGGCCCGGGTCGAGCTGGCCGGGTCGTTCGTAGAAGAAGCGAAGGAGCTCGGGCGCCTCGGTCAATCGCTTGAGTCGCTCCTGGACTAGTGGCAAGACCACTTCCAGCGGGGGGCCAGCATCGACCTCTACGTCCGCTCGATCGAGGAAGGGGCGCACCCGCTCCGCCAGGTCGCTGAGAGGGAGGGCGCGGATATAGTGGCCGTTCAGCCAGTCGAGCTTCTCGAGATTGAAGATCGGTCCGGCCAGGCTCATGCGGTCTAGGCTGAAGTGCTCGACGACGTCCTCGAGGCCGAAGACCTCGCGTCCGTCCGGCATCGACCATCCGAGTAGGGCCAGGAAGTTGAGGAGGGCTTCGGGCAGGTAGCCGTTCTCTCGGAACCAGGGCAGCGTCGCCCACGGGTTCCGCCGCTTCGAGACCTTGCTCCGATTCTCGTTGCGCAGGAGCGGCAGATGGACGAACCGCGGCAGCTCCCAGCCGAGCCAGCCGTAGAGCAGGACGTGTTTGGGCGTGCTGGAGATCCACTCCTCGCCGCGTATGATGAGATCGATCCGCATGTCGTGGTCGTCGACGACGACCGCCAGGTGATAGGT
>JACCZL010000318.1 GCA_013695975.1 Chloroflexota bacterium | reverse complement strand
GATCAGACTGTGCTGGACAGTCCACTAGCCTGCTTTCATCGCCGACTTGCGGGCGAATGAGTCACGTCTTGGCCGAGCACTCGTCGGTTTGCGGCGAAGCTTCGCTAGTCAACCTCACTCGCTGAGGCGGGCACGCGTCGGGCGGCGGGAGGTGATGATGCCGGTGTTCAGGCCGCACCAGTGCATCTCGCCGTAATAGCGGCCGTGCTCGATCTTCATGCATCGGTCCATCACGACGTCGACGCCGGCCGCGGCGGCCCGCTCGGCAGCCTCGGGAGCGATCACGCCAAACTGGAGCCAGAGGGCGCGGGCGCCGATCGCGATGGCCTCCTCGGCGATCTCGGGCACCGCCTCTGGCGCGCGGAACACGTCGACGACGTCGACCTGAAAGGGGATGTCCCGTAGCGAGCCGTACGACCGCTCGCCGAGGACCTCGGTCTCTCCGGGGTTGACCGGCACGATCTTGAAGCCGCGGTACTGGAGGTAGCTGGCGACGAAGAAGCTGGGGCGGAGGCGGTTAGCCGAGAGGCCGACGACGGCGATCGTGTGGGCGTAACTAAAGATCTTGCGGATCGTCGCCTGGTCGGCGAAGCGATCGGCCACGGCCTGGCGGGCGGTGGGCTCGAGGCTCATGCGGTCGCCCCCACCGACGGCATCACGCCGAGCGAGGTCTGCTCGTCGGCCGCCGGTGTCGACGTCGCAGCCGGCACCAGGCCACGTTGCGAGGCGCGCAAGGCCCGGTCCAGATCCCAGAGGATGTCGTCAAGCGTCTCGAGGCCGACCGACAGGCGGATCGTCTCGGGGCCGACGCCCGCCGCCCGTAGGTCGGCGTCGCTCATCTGCTGGTGGGTCGTCGAGCCCGGATGGATGACCAGGCTCTTTGCGTCGCCGACGTTGGCCAGGTGCGACACCAGCTCCAGCTTCTCGATAAACGCTTTGCCAGCCGCGCGCCCACCCTTGATCCCGAAGGTAAAGACGGCGCCAGTCCCACGCGGTAGGTACTTGCTGGCAAGGGCGTTGTAGCGGTTCGTCGCCAGGCCAGGATAGCTGACCCACTCGACAGCCGAATGCGTCTCGAGCATCTCGGCCACCGCCAGGGCGTTGGCGCAGTGTCGCTCCATCCGCAGCGGCAAGGTCTCGAGGCCCAGCAGCAGCAGGTAGGCGTTGAACGGCGACAGGCAGGCGCCGACATCGCGGAGCGACTCCGTACGCAGCTTCATCAGGTAGCCGTACATCCCGAAGGTCTCGTGGAATGCCAGCCCATGGTAGGCCGGCGAGGGCTGCGCGATCGTGTCGAACTTGCCGTTGCTCCAATTGAAGCGCCCAGATTCGACGACGACGCCGGCGATGCTCGTCCCGTGCCCGCCGATGAACTTCGTGGCCGAGTGGACGACGATGTCGGCGCCCCACTCGATCGGTCGGCAGAGATACGGCGAGGCGAAGGTGTTGTCGACGACGAGTGGGACGTCATGGGCATGGGCGATCGACGCCACCGCCTCGAGGTCGAGGACGTTGCCACCCGGATTGCCGATGGTTTCCCCGTAGAGGGCGCGGGTTCGCGGCGTGATCGCCTCGGCGAAATTGTTCGGCTCGTCCGGGTCGACGAAGGTGACGTCGATGCCGAGCTTGCGGAAGGTGTGCTCGAACTGGGTGAAGGTCCCGCCGTAGAGGGTGCGCGCGGTCACGATGTGGTCACCGGGCCGCAGCATGGTGAAGAACGCCAGGAACTGGGCCGCCTGGCCGGACGCCGTGGCCACGCCGCCGGCCCCGCCCTCGAGCGAGGCGACCCGCTCCTCGAACGCGGCCGTCGTCGGGTTGCCGATCCGACTGTAGATGTTGCCGTACTCCTGGAGCTCGAAGAGGCTAGCGGCGTGGTCGGGGCTCTCGAAGACGAAGGAGGTCGTCTGATAGATCGGCATCGCCCGCGCGCCGGTGTAGGGGTCCGGGCGCTGGCCGGCGTGGACCGCGCGGGTGTCGAAGCCGAACTCTCGCGGTGACCCGTGAGCATCACCGTTCTGCTGGGAATGATCTACCATCGAACGTCCTCCTTCGGGCGGTCGGCCGTGGGTGCAAGGTCACCCCGTGAGGTGTAGGGGCGGTTCGCGAACCGCCCCTACAAGGGGGCTGGCGATTCCTTGCTCAGGATGACACGTCCGGCGACCCGATCGCCACCGACGGGAAAGCGCGCTTGCGAGTCCGCTCGCGGAGTCGGCGTAGGAACGGGCGGATCAGGCGGGTCTGGCGGCCTTCCTCGAGCAGGAAGGCGTCGTGGCCGTAGCTCGAGCGCAGGTTGCGATAGTGGACATCGACCCCGTTCCCCTCGAGCGCGGCGACGATCTCCCGCGACTGGTGCGGCGGGTAGAGCCAATCCGAGCTAAACGACATGACCAGGAAGCTGGCCGGTACCCCGCGAAAGGCACGCTCGAGCGAGCCCCCGCCGAGCTGCGCCCCCAGGTCGAAGTAGTCGATGGCGCGGCTGATGACGAGGTAGGAATTGGCGTCGAAGCGGCCGACGAAGCTGTGGCCCTGGTGGCGCAGGTAGCTCTCGACCTCGAACTCGGCCGAGTAGTCGTAGCTGTAGCCCACCTTTCCGCGCAGGCGCCGGCCAAACTTGGCCTCCATCGAGGTCTGGCTCAAGTACGTGACGTGGCCGACCATCCGGGCGATCGCCAGGCCCTGCTCCGGCGCGGGGCCATCGTAGTAATCGCCACCGCGCCAGTGCGGGTCGGCCATGATCGCCTGTCGCCCGATCTCGTTGAAAGCGATCCCCTGGGCGCTCAGGCGGGCGCAGGTCGCGATCGGGATGCAGCCCAGGACCATCTCGGGAAAGGCCGCTGCCCACTGCAACGCCTGGTTGCCGCCCAGCGAGCCGCCGGCGACCGCCAGCAGGCGCTCGATGCCAAGGTGCCGCAGCAGCTCGCGCTGGGCGACCACCATGTCCGCGACCGTCACGAGTGGGAACGCCGAGCCGTATGGGCGACCAGTCGACGGGTCGCGCGAGGCCGGGCCGGTCGAGCCGCGGCAGCTCCCGATCACATTGGAGCAGATGACGAAGTACCTGGTCGTGTCGAACGCCTTGCCGGGCCCGATCATCCCGTCCCACCAGCCTAGCCCGCCGCGGGCTGAGATGCCTTTCTCGTCGGCGCCGACGCCGTCGACGGCGCTCGGGGCGTCAGGATCGACGCTCCAGCCGGCCGCGTGGGCGTCCCCCGAGAGGGCATGCAGGGCAAGGATCGCGTTACCGCCATCGGGCGCCAGCTCGCCATACGTCTCGTAGGCCAGCGTGATCGGGCCCAGGCGGGCGCCGCTCTCCAGTTGCATCGCCTCGGGCGGGGCGGCAAACCGGTAGTAGCGGGTTACGGCCAGGCCGGCCGAACCGGGCCCGATCGCCCCAGCCGGCCGGTCGGTAGCCGCCCTGGTGGCACGGCCCAAGCGGCGCTCGACGGCGATCAAGCCCTCCTCAGGCGACGAGCTGCTTGGCGAGCGCGCCGATTCGGTCGAGCGCCTTTTCGATGTTCGGGATCGAGTTGGCGTAGGAGATGCGCAGGTAGCCCTCGCCGTAGGCCCCGAAGGCGGCGCCGCCGAGGAGGGCGACGCCGGCCTCTTCGAGCAGGCGATCGGCAAGCGCTTTACTCGACAGGCCGAGGCCCCCCACATTGGGAAACACGTAAAAGGCGCCGAGCGGCTTGCGGCAGGAGACCCCCGGGATCGCGTTCAGCCCGTCCACGATCAAGTCGCGGCGGGCCTTGAACTCGGCCACCATCGCCTCGACAGCGTCCTGCGGGCCGGTCAGCGCCGCCACGCCGGCCATCTGGGTGGCGGCCGCCGTGCAGGAGACTGAGTTGACGGCCAGACGATCGATCTCGGGGATGAGCGCCCGCGGAAAGATTCCATAGCCAAGGCGCCAGCCGGTCATCGCATACGTCTTCGAGAAGCCATCGAGGATGATCGTGCGGTCGCGCATGCCCGGCTCGCAGGCGATGCTGTAGTGCTCGCCGCCGTACAGCAAGCGCGAGTAGATCTCGTCCGAAAGGACCATACAGTCGTGATCGCGGAGGACGTCGGCCATGGCCTCGAAATCGGTCTTCTCGAGGAACCCCCCAGTCGGGTTCGCCGGCGAGTTCAGGATCACCAGCCGGGTCCGCTCGCTCAGCAGCCCCCGCAGCACGTCCGGGTCGAAGCGAAAGTTTCGCTCCTCGAGCAGCGGGAGCGGCACGACCGTCGCCCCGACGAAGTTGGCCATCGACTCGTAGATCGGATAGCTCGGGTTGGGGCAGATCACCTCGTCGCCTTCCTGGCAGAGCGCCAGGATCGTCCAGAACATGATCGGCTTGCCGCCCGGGCTGATGCAGACCTGGTCGCGCCCGACATCGAGCCCACGCGTGCGGGAGACGTACTCGGCGACGGCGTCTCGCAACTGGGGGAGGCCGAGGGCCGGACCGTAGTGGGTGTAGCCGGCTCGGAGAGCGTCCGTCGCCGCCTCGACGATGTGGGGCGGGGTGTCGAAATCCGGCTCCCCGATCTCCAGGTGGACGATATCCCGCCCCTGCGCCTCGAGATCGCGGGCCTTCGCCAGGACGTCGAACGCGCTCTCGGTCCCCAGGCGCGCCATCCGATCGGCAAGCTTCATCAGCGTCTCCTTTCCAGGAACCTCTATTCTACCCCTGGAGCGCCGGGGGAACGACCCACCCCCACATCCCTCCCCCTACGCGAGAATCTCGCACAGCACATCCGGGTCGACGTTGCCGCCCGAGAGGATCACGCCAACCCGTCGGTCCGTCAGGTCGCCCAGGCGGCCCGAGAGGAGCAGGGCGACCGGAACGGCCCCGGTCGGCTCGACCAGCAGCTTCATTCGCAGCAGCAGCCAGCGGACCGCCTCCTTTACCTCGTCCTCGGAGACGGTCAGGACGGCCTCGACCAGCGCCTGCACGACCGGGAAAGTCAGCTCGCCGGGCTGCTGGGTGCGCATCCCGTCGGCGATCGTCGGCGGCGGCGAGATCCGCACTCGCTCGCCGACCCGCAGGCTCTGCTCCCAGTCGTTGGACAGCTCGGTCTCGACGCCGATCAGGCGGATGTCGGGAGCGAGGCCCCTGGCCGCCGTGGCGCAGCCGGAGAGCAAGCCCCCACCGCCGAGCGGAGCCAGCAGGAGGTCGAGTGGGCCGACTTCCTCGAGCAGCTCGAGCGCGGCCGTGCCCTGGCCGGCCATGATCAGCGGATGATCGTAGGGCGGCACCAGGACCAGGCCGCGCTCGGTCGCGACGGCGCGGGCGATCGCCTCGCGATCCTCGGTCAGGCGGTCGTAGGTCACGATCTCTGCCCCGTAGGCCCGCGTCGCGGCGACCTTCGAGGCCGGCGCGTCGGTTGGCATCACGATCGTCGCCGGGACCCCCAGCTCACGCGCCGCCAGGGCCACCCCCTGGGCATGATTCCCGGACGAGAACGCGACCACGCCTCGGGCCCGCTCGTCGGGCGTCAGCGCGGCCAGGCGGTTGTAGGCCCCACGAAACTTAAAGGCCCCGCCACGCTGGAGGTTTTCGCACTTGAAGAAGACCCGCGTCCCCACGCCCACCCGGCGGTCGACGCTCCGCGACGTCACGACCGGGGTGCGGTTCGCCACGCCGCGGAGCCGGGCCGCCGCCCGCTCCACGTCCGCCAGACCGATCGGCAGCACCATGGTGGTCATAGAGTCCTCCAGTCGCGGCGTCGCTTCTCATAGGCGATCACCCGCTCATAGCCGGCGGCCCGCAGATGGGCCACCGCGAGCGGGTAATCGGCGGCGACTTCCTCCGGACGGTGGGCGTCCGAGCCGAGCGTGGCCGGCACGCCGGCCCGCCGACAGGCCGTTAGCAGGTCCAGGTGCGGATAAAGCTCGCCGACCGGCTTGCGCAGTCCGGCCGTGTTCACCTCGA
>JACCZL010000317.1 GCA_013695975.1 Chloroflexota bacterium | reverse complement strand
AGATGGAGGACTCCAATGGCGTGGCCTACGCGCTGACCCACCGCGGGCAGGCGCTGCTGCTCGGCGGCGATCCGCAGGCCGCCCTCCGGGTGCTCGAGCGCGCCGAGGCGTTGTTCCGGGAGGTCGGCGACCGCTGGGGCCTCGCCCTCGCGCTGCTGTACCGCGGCAACCGGGCGTTCAGGCTCGGGGACCACACCGAGGCGCGCAACCTGTGCGAGCAGAGCCTGGCCCTGTTCCGCCAGCTGGGCGGTCAGATCAGCCTGACCATGCCGCTCAACATCCTCGGCGTGCTCGCCCTGCAGCGCGGCGCGTACGGGACGGCCCGCGCCCAGCTCGAGGAGGCCGTTCAGATCCGGCGTGACCTGAAGGATCGCTGGGAGTGCGCTCACCTCCTGAACAGCCTGGGCGACGTGGCGCGGCGCGAGGGCGCCGACGAGCGGGCCGAAGCGTCCTACGAGGAGAGCCTGGCCCTGTTCCGCGAGGTGGGCAGCAAGGAAGGCCAGGCCAGCGTGCTCCACAACCTGGCGCGGGTCGCCCATCGGCAGGGAGATGTGCGCGGTGCGGCAGAGCTGTTCGCCCGCGGCCTGGCGCTGTTCGGCGAGCTGGATGATCACCGCGGCATGGCCGAGTGCCTGGCCGGCCTGGCGGGCTTGGCCGAGGATCCGCACGTGGCCGCCCGCCTGTTCGGGGCCGCAGAGGCGATGCTCGAACGGGTCGGCGCCCGAGTCTGGCACACCAACCGCGCCGACCATGAGCACGCCGTCGCCGCCCAGCGCGCCCGCCTGGACGGGAGGCACTTCGCTGAGGCCTGGAAGCACGGGCGCGAGTTGGCGGTCGACGATGCCATCTCCACCGCCTTCGGCTCTTTCGGCCCCGCTCTTGATGGTTGATGTCGCCCTCTACCGTGCAACGTCTTCGCGCTGATAGCTGGCAGATCTGACAGTTTCTGGCAGTTCCCCGGCGGGGTTTGGCGCTCGGGCGCCCGTAGACTGGCCTCAGCGAACACGGTTGGGAGGTCTAGTCATGAGCGTCTCCGAGGGCACGATGCGGCGACCCCTGCGGTCACGACAGACGCGGTGGGCGGCTGCGTTGGCCGAGTCAGTCGCCCGGCACGGAGTCACACCAAACCAGATCTCGCTCGCCAGCGTCGGCTCCGCGGCACTGGCCGGGGGCTGTCTGGCGCTGGCCCCGGCCAGCGCGGCGCCCTGGGGCAGCGTTCTGCTGGTCGCGGCGGCGGTCTGCATCCAGCTCCGCCTCCTCTGCAACCTGCTGGACGGGATGGTGGCGATCGAGGGTGGGCTGAAGACGCGCTCGGGCGAGATCTTCAACGACCTGCCAGATCGCCTGGCCGACCTGCTGATCTTCGTGGGCGCCGGCTTCGCTATCGGTGGCGAAAGTTGGGGCGGCACCCTGGGCTGGGCCGCGGCGCTGCTGGCCGTCCTGACAGCCTACGTGCGGGTGCTGGGAGTGTCGGCTGGTGCTGGGGCCCACTTCGAGGGCCCGATGGCCAAGCCACAGCGGATGGCCCTGATGACGGCCGCCTGCCTGGCCGCGGCGATCGAGGCGGCAGCCGGGGGGCATGGCCGAGCGATGGCCGCCGCCCTCGCCGTGATCGTCGTCGGCTGCGTTGTCACCATTGTCCGCCGTACGTGGCGGATCTTGCGCGAGCTGGAGGCACGCTAGTCATGGGCGTCACCATCCTGAACCCCTTTGCCAGTCCCATGTTCCTGCCCAGCGTCGCGACCCTCGGCGGACTACTCGGGGCCGCGCTCGCCCTCCTCTGCGTAGCCGAGCGCCGACACCTGGGTGAGCTGCGCCACCGGACGTTGTTCCGGCGGTGGGCCACCTGGCTGACCATCGGGCCGATCTATGCGCTGGCCATCTTCGGCGGCGAGGCGACGACCCTGCTGCTGATTGGCGCCCTGGTGCTCCAGGGTCTGCGCGAGTACGCCACCCTGGTGGGCCTGCCGCCGCCCTACCGGCGGGTGCTGGTGTCGACGGGGCTCCTCGGAGTGGGCGTTGCCCAGGTGTCGCGGGAGGCTTTCAGCACCCTCCTGCCACTGCTGCTGATCTTCGCCACCCTCCAGCCGCTCCTGACGCGAGAGCGCCAGACGGGTATCCGTCACCTGGCCTTCGCCGTGCTCGGCTTCGGCTACCTGCCCTGGCTGCTGGCCCACTTCCTCTGGCTCTCACGCGAGGTCGCGGGCGGTCCGGGCATCCTGTTGGCGATCGGGCTGGCGGTCGCGTGCAGCGACGTCGGCGCCTTCCTGTTCGGTCGACGGTTCGGGCACCGCAAGCTCGCCCCGGCGATCAGTCCGAACAAGACCTGGGCGGGCCTGGCCGGGAACGTCCTCGGGGCCTACGTCGGCCTGGGCCTGATGGGCTTCGGCCTGCCTGAGGCACAGCGACCCCTGCTCCTGGCGACCCTGCCGCTCGTCGTGGCGCTCGGCGCCGTCTGGGGCGACTTGCTGGAATCGGCGCTGAAGCGCGAGCTCGGTGTCAAGGACACCGGCTGCTGGCTGCCGGGCATGGGCGGCCTCCTCGACCGAATCGACAGTCTGATTCTCACGGTCCCGCTGGCCTACTACTACCTGCGGGTGGTGGTGTGAGATGGACCTATCCAAGGACTGGGCCCTGCGGCCGACGGCCCGCTTGCCGCGGCGCGGCTTGCAGGCTGGGCTGGTCTTTCCGTTGCACGATCGGGTCTGCCACCCGTTCGCCGTCGAGGGACGCGAGCATCTAGAATCGTTGGCGACCCCGGCCCTCTTCATCGCCAATCACACCAGCCACCTCGACACCCCAACGGCGTTGCGGGCGCTGCCGAGCGCGGTCCGCCAGCGAGTCGCCGTCGCCGCCGCGGCCGACTATTTCTATCGCGACGGCCGGCTCGGCTTCGCCGTCTCGCTCCTGCTGAACACCTTTCCCTTCTGCCGCGACGGCTCGCCCCGAGCCAGCCTGAATCGCTGCGCCAGGCTGGTGGAGGGCGGCTGGTCGATCCTGATGTACCCGGAGGGTAGCCGCTCGGCGACCGGCGAGCTCCAGCCCTTCAAGTGTGGGATCGGCCTGCTGGCCCGCGAGCTCGGTGTCCCGGTCGTCCCGCTCGCCATCGTCGGGCTGGATCGCGTGCTACCGAAGGGCTGCCGTCGCCCTCGGCCGGGCCCGGTCACGGTGCGGATCGGCGCGCCGATCGTTATCTCCCCCGATGCTGATCGTCGAGCGGCCGCGGCCGAGCTGCGAACAGCGCTGGCCACGCTGCTGACCAACAATCATCCGGACACATCGCTCTTTGACACTCCACCTGGCGTACAGTGGGCCTGAAGGCCAGAGGCCGAAGATACGCTTTCCTGGACCAAGCGCCACGAGCAAGGAGAGAGCCATGCGCTGCCCGCGCTGCGAGTACCAGAGCCCCTACGAGACGGTGCGCTGCCCGAGCTGCACGTCTACCTTCGCGGCCGATCCGCTCGAGGAGCTGGGCCACCTGACCTACCTCCAGGGACGCCTCCACGGGTGGCGGGACCAGGGCGCGATGCCAGCCGCCGTGGCGGAAGGGGTTCTCGCACTGACGCAGCTAGAGGTGGTGGAGCTGGGGCTGAGGCTTGGTTTGGCTTCGACCGCGGCGGCCGCGACGGCGGAGCCCCCATCGGGTGCGGTCGTGTCCGCTCAGGAGCGACCGGCGGACAGCACTGGCCCGGTGGCCTCGGCAGAGCGCGACGCGCTCGGGCGGCCGTCCTTCTCCTGGCGACGGGCGGGCACGTACCTGCTGTCTGAGCAGACCCTCAACGCCCTCCTGGGCCTGGGAGCGTTCCTGATCCTGGCTTCCGGCGTCGTCATCTCGACGCTCAACCCGACCGGCCTGCCGCCGCTCCCTCACCTCGCCGCCGTCGCGGCGACCACGGCCCTGTTCTACGGCGCTGGTTACGTCGTCAGGCAAAAACTACGACTGGCGCGGGCCGGCACGACCCTGCTGGCCATCGGCGGCGCCTTCGTTCCCCTGCTGGTCTGGACCCTCGGGCAGGAAGGGCTCCTGGACTGGGATCGTGGCGCCATCTGGCTCGCCGCTTCGTCGCTGTGCGTGCCGGCCTACCTCCTGTCGTATCTCGTGCTGCGAGACCGTACCTTCGGTCTGCTGACAGCGCTGGCGGGCGGCAGCGAGCTGCTCGCCCTCTCGCACCGGCTCGGCGTGCCATTGGAATGGGCGCTGTGTGGCCTGGTGGCGCTCGCCTCGGGCTACGTCGCGCTCACCAGGCGGCTGCCGGAACGCTGGGCATCGCTGGGCTGGGCCCTGTTCTGGACAGCCCAGCTCGCCACGCCGCTGGTCATGGCGACGCTCATGGCGGCCCAGCTCGACCCCGTGGTCTGGCTGCGCCTCGTCGGAAGGCCACCGTCCGGGCCGTTCGAGTACGCCGTCGGCGCCGCCTGGTGGCTCGGGGTCGCCTTCTACGGCCTGTGCTATCGCCTCTTTCAGCGGCGCCACGACCAGTTTCTCACCGCCTGGACGCTGCCGGCTGCCTTCCTCTTCACTCTGACCAAGGCGCCCTGGGATGCCACCTGGTACAACCTGTGCCTGGCCCTCCTGGCGCTCGGCTACCTGCTCGGCGGACGGCGATGGCACGGCGTGCCGGCCAGCCTCGAGCACACCGCGCGGCAGCCGGCCTATCAGGTGGGTCTGGCCCTGACTCTGGCGGCGGCCTTCTGGCCGCGCGAGAGCCGGGACAGCGAGATCGCGACGCTCGCGACGCTGTCACTGGTGTATGGCGTCGCCACCGTCCTGCTCGAGCAACGCGCCTGGGCCTATGTGGCGACCTTCCTGTTGCCGGTGGTCTATGGACTGACGTTGCAGAGGATCCAGCTCGACGCCGGCGGTTGGTCGCTGGCCTGGGTCGCCCTATCGGTGGCGCTGCTGGCGGCGGCCGAGCTGGCCGCGCAGCGGAGCGGGGAGGCCCGCCGGCCGGTGCTCGAGACGGTGCTTGGCCGAGGGATCTGGCGTTCTCGCTTCGCCTCGCCCCTCTTCTTGTCGGGCTATCTGGTGAACCTGCTGGCGGTAGACGTCGCGATGCCACTCGGCTGGAGCCCGGGCGGGTCAATAGCCGCTCGCGACCTCGGCCTGCCGGGCATCCTCGCCCTGCTGGTCATCGTTGCCATCTACGCCTTCTCGGCCGCGACCCGGCGCAGCAGCCTGTTCCTGTACCCGGCGAGCTGGCTCTTCGTGATCGCCTTTGTCTCGGCGGCCGAGCGGATCTTCAGGGGCGCGGGCATCTCGCTCCCCGGGTACGAGCTGGCGCGTCTGCTGGCCCTTCTGGGCGTGGGGTATCTGGCGCTCGGCTACGCAATTGGCCGACTGGGTCGGCACTACGCCAGACCGATTTACCTGACCGGCTACGCCCTCTCCTGGTTGACGGCGCTCCTCTCCTGGTCGAACCGCGCGGTCAACGTCCAGGTGATCGGGCTGAGCATCCTGGTTTACGCGGCATCAGCGGCCCTCGCTCGGCACCCCGCCTGGCTGTACCCGTTGGTCGGCGCGACGCTGACGCAGTATCTCCTCGCCATCGACACGTTCCTGCCTGACCTGACGCGAACGCAGGCGATGGCGACGCTGGTCTTGCCCACCTGGCTGCTCTTCGGGATCGCCTCGACGATCGTCGCGAGGCAAGCGCCAGGGTCGGCGCCATCGCGCTGGGATCGGCTCGGGCGTGGCCCCGCCTGGTCGCACCCCTGGGCGGCCCCGCTGGTCCACTGGGGGCTCGCGACGCTGACGATCTCGACGATTGGCAGCGCTTCGGACGCGCGCATCGGCCTGATCGTTGCCGGCGCATACTTCGTGCTGTTGGCCCTGGTCGGGACGCTCTGGCGAGCGCCCGCCGAGATGGGGCTCGGCCTCCTTTTCGGGGGCGTGGCGCTCCAGCAGGGATTGCGCCTGCTCGGCGTGCCGGCAGCCGATCAGCCGCCCCTCTGGGCGCTGGTGGGGCTGGGCGCCGCGCTGCTGGCCCTGGCGACTCGGCGCTCGCGGAGCGAAGGGCTTCGTGGGTGGTACGCCCCGCTCGCCGTGGGCTCCGCCGTCGTCGGCGCCGGCGCGTTGGGGGCTACCCTCGGGCTGCGCCTGATCCTCGCCAGCCGTGCCACCCTCCAACCTCTGGCGATCACCGCCGCCCTGACCGGCCTGACCCTGCTCACGCACGGCTTCGGGCGGCGCGACCGCGTCCTGGCTTACCTCGGCGTGGCGCTCATCGGGGTCAGCTACGCCCAGCAGCTCGTCCTCTCGGGCGTCGAGCAGCTCCAGGCCTTTGCCCTCCCGGCCGGCGCCTATCTGCTGACGCTCGCCTACCTCGAATGGCGGCGGGGGACCGGCGGCCGCGTCAAGGCAACGCTGGAGATCGGCGGGCTGACGCTGCTCCTGGGCACTTCCCTGCTGCAAGCGGTTGGCTTCCTCGGGGCCGGCTTCGACCGCTACGCCTACGACACGTTCCTACTGCTCGAGAGCGTGGCGCTGCTCGGGCTCGGGGCCGTGCTCCGCTGGCGACGGACGTTTTTCGGCGCCAGCCTGGCCCTGGTGGCCGACGTGCTGATCCTGCTATCGGACCCGCTACGCGCCGTGAACACCTGGTACCTGGTCGCGATCATCGGGCTGGCGATGATCGGCGTGGTCGTGTTCGTCGAGCAGCGCCGCCAGCAGATCCCCCTCTGGCTCGACGCCTGGCGCCAGCGACTCGAGTCGTGGGACTAAGGATTTGCTGGCGGCGTCGCTGTGCTTGTTCCACCGGAGCGGGCACTGGCTCATCGCGCGGGAGGCCGAGGCGAGATGACCATTGTCAATGATGTCATTGACCTCGCGATCCACTACGGCGGGAGCTATTACCTGACCTATCATCGCTTCGCGACCCGCGAGCACGTCGAGCGTCGCTATCCCCAGTTCGGCCAGTTTTTACGTTTGAAGCAAGCGCACGATCCCGAAGAGCGCTTCCAGAGCGACTGGTATCGGCACTACCGGGCGCTCTTCGCGGACGCCCCGGCGCCGGCAGGGACCGCCCCACTCGGGGAAGGAGAGTACGGAGGCAGATGAGCACCGATGTGAGCGCCGCGGAAGCGCCGGCGAGCGACACGGCCGCACCCGAACAGGCCCGCGCGCACGCTTCGGGGCAGTGGCTGTCCTATCTGGGCTGGAGCTTCAGCATCGGCGTCTTCAGCGCCTTCAACAACTTTACGCTGACGCTCTGGCTGACCAGCTTCACCAGCTCCTACCTGCTGCTCGGGCTGCTCGGTAACAGCCGATCCTTCGAGGGCGCGCTCGTCTCGCCGCTGGTGGGGGCCTGGTCGGACCGCACCTGGGCCGGCTGGCTCGGGCGGCGCCGCCCCTTCATCCTCGTTGGCGGGCTCCTCTCGGCCCTGCTCTTCGCCCTTACACCGGCCATCAGCCGCTGGGCCGTCCCCAGCGCGGTCGGCCCGCTGTCGGGCGAGCTGGCCGGACTGATCCCGACGATCGTCGCCATCTTCCTGTTCACGTTGACCTTCAACGCCGCCGACGACGTCCATCGCGCCCTGCTGGCCGACGTGACCGCCCCGAGCGAGCGCAACCAACTATCGGCGTGGTCGACTGTCGTCAACATGGCCGGTCAGGTCGGGATCCTGGTCCTCGGCTTTGTCCTCTGGCACGACGGCGTGCCCGACGCGGCCTTTACCATCACCGGCCTGCTCGTCGCGATCGGGGCGCTGGTGACGGTCGTCGGGGTGCGCGAGCCTCCGCCGGCGGTCTGGGACCGGGAGGGACACGTCGACGGCGAGGAGGCCGGGCCGCGCGCGGACGATGAGGAGGGCGGGTGGCGTTCGGCCAGCGGCAGCCTGCTGACCCGCTACCGCGGGGCCACCG
>JACCZL010000294.1 GCA_013695975.1 Chloroflexota bacterium | reverse complement strand
CCCGCCCCGGACGGGCGCAAGCCCGCCGCGGTCTGATCGGGCCCGCCGGGTGCCGGTGGCCTGCGCCACAGACATCCGGCGAATCCCTCGGTCACGATCTCAGTACAGCATCGAGGGCAAGTAGGAGCCTGCCGGCTCGTTGTAGAGGCCGAGGCTCATCAACGTCATGAGCTGGACGACGCGCAGGCCATGGTCCAGCGACCATGCGAGCAGCGGGCCGCCGGCGGGGACGAGGATGCCCCGGCCACCGAACGAGGGGGCGGCCCAGATCAGCGCCTTGAGATCGTCGGCGGTCTCCTTCACCGCGTGACCGAAGAACGCCATGGCCGTGGCGTAACCGGTGATGCGCCCGTCGTGTTCGACCACCGTGGCCGTGCCTGCCCTGATGGCGTCCACTACTTCGCCACCGCGGTCGAAGCCGTGGACGATGCGACAGACTCGGTTGCAGCGCTCCAAGTCAGCCTCGCGCGCCGGGCGCACCGCGCGGCCGGGGACTTCGGTCGCGATCGGCGGGCCCTGCATGCACGCGAGCACGTCCCGGACCTGGAACCCCAGCTTTGCGTACAGAGAAAGCGATCGGGAGTGATACGCCGCCTGGAGTAACCGCACTCCGGCGAAGCGCCGCGCCGCGCCGCGGTCCAGCACATCCCGCATCAGCCTTCGCCCGACGCCTCGATCCTGCACCCTGGGATCGACCGTGATCGGGCCGACCCCGGCAATGACGGACCGCTCGTCGAGGAAGTTGCTGCCGACGACCCGCCCGTCGAGCTCCGCCACGACCTTGTAGAACCCCGGGTGCGAGAGGAGCCCAGAGAGCTCGCCGACGGCCACCTCCGGGGATGGGAAGTCGCCCGGGAAATTGTGCCGGCTTGAGATCGATCGAAATGCTTCGAAGCAGATCCGGCCGCAGGCCGGGGCGTCTTCCGGCCTGGCCGGTCGCAGTCTGACGTCCGTCCTTCGAAGCTCCTGCACCGTCATCGTAGTCTCCTTTCCTGTACTCGCCGATCCCCTGAGAGGACTCGGTGCTGCGTTCTCAGGCCGCAATGGGGCGGGTTGATGGTCCACATAGGTGACGGAGCTGCTCCAGCCCACGCATATACTCGTCGAGCTGCAGATCGCCGGTAGAGTAGCCGACCTGGAAGATGATCTCGGTCGCACTGAGGTCGCGGGCGGTCGCCACGTCGCGGCGGATCTCGTCGAGCGTCCCGACGAAGTCCCGTCGGCCCTCGCCGGGCGACTGCTCCAGGATCGACGGGCCGGCGAAGATCACCAGCTCCAGGGCGCTCGCGTCGCGGCCGGCCGCCCGGGCGGCCTCGCGAACCTGGCCCATCATCGGCCCAATCGCCGCCAGCGGGACGCCCGACGGCATCCAGCCGTCCGCGACCCGCCCGACGCGCTCCAGCGCGCCTGGGACGTAGGCCGCCATGTAGATCGGCGGGCGCGGCGACTGGACCGGCTTCGGTTGGAGGATCGACCGCGGCACGCTGAAGAATCGGCCCGAGAATTCGACCGGGTCAGTGGTCCAGACCGCCTCGAGCACCCGGACGAACTCGTCGGCCCGCGCGGCCCGTCCTTTCGAGGGCGCGCCGCCCGCCTCGAGCTCGTCCGCAGACCAGCCCTGGCCCAGCCCGACCCGCAGCCGCCCGCCCGATAGAACGTCGAGCGTCGCGAGCTGCCGCGCCAGCATGACCGGGTTGTGCAGCGGCATGAGCAGCACGCCGGTGCCGAGCGCGATCCGCGTCGTGTGCGCCGCGACGTAGGTGAGCGTCTCGATCGGCGTCAGGACTCGCGCAAACCCCTTCGGCAGCGAGCCGTCCGGCGTGGCCGGGTACGGCGACCGCGGGTTCGTCGGGTAGAGCAGCCGCTCGGTTACCCACAGGCTGTCGTAGCCCAGCTCCTCGGCTCGCCGCGCGGCCTCGACGAGCGCCGCCGGGCCCATGCCCGTGCCCAGGTGGGGTAGCATCGCTCCAATCTTCATTCGTCTCTCCTTGCTGGCTCGAGGCGCGGCCATCGCCGCGCCCCGAGCTTCAATCGGCTATGTGATCAGCTCGCCTCGCGGTAGACGAACCCTTCCATCGACACGACGTAGGCATTGGCGCCCGCGTCGTACCGGACGCACCGCTCTGTCGGGTAGAAGCCGCCGACGGCGACGGCTGGCGGGGACTTGATGGCGGAGCATGCATCCGGGCGGCTCCGCAGGAAGGCCAGCGCGACCATCTCCTCGTAGAAAATGACGCGCCCGCCGTACACTCCGTAGATCCAACTGCGGGTGAACGGCTCGCCCTGGAACTCCCGGCCGCTCAGATCGATGAGATGATTGCCCATCGCCGGCACGACCGCGTCCACGTCGCTGAAGTCCGGGTGCATCAGGCCCGCCGGCACCGGCGTCTTGGCCACGGCGAAATCGTCGCAGTTGACGAACTCCGGCCCGCAGGTCCCGTCGCGGATGGCGAAGATGTCCGCGATCGGCGCCATGTAGAAATGGACGTCGAAATGGGGGACGTCGTAGACCCCGGGTGGGACGTGGCCGTGCGCGTTCCAGTTGAGGAGCACCCACTTGAACGGGATGTCTCCCCGCCGGTTGACGGCATCGGGCAGCGGGATGACGAACTCGTGGCTGTGGGCGCATTCGGCCGCGTGAGCTGTGATGCCGTCGCCATTGCGGTCGAAGCAGTGGTGGTGATCCGAGGGCTCAGACGGCAGGCTCGCCAGCGCGTCGGCGGAGATCATGATGCCGATCGCCCTGGGTGCGCCGGTCTCCTGCACCTCAGCGAAGCTCCCCACTTCACCATTCCCGAGCTTCACACGCCAGCCGAGCGCCCGATCCGCCGTGGCAGCGGGAGCGCTGCTCCCCGAAGCAGTCAGCAGCAGCGCGACGCTCGCGGCGAGTGCACTGGCCACACCCCATCGTGGACCTTGGCGGCTCGACAACCGATGCTTGAACGTCGACCAATTCCTCATGGTGACACCTCCTTGGTTGGTGTCACCACAATACGGCGCGCCGCCCAGGTCCCGCGCCTGGCGAACGTCATAGCCGGGCGTCATATCTTCCGACGCGGAGCGCCCCCGCCCGACCTATGACGTTCGCTATAGGGTGGGCCTGCCGACCCGACTGCCCCCTGGGCGGCGCCGCGTGGCGAGCGGCGTTCCTCAGTCCGGGTGCGCGGCGAGCAGGCCGTGCTCCGCGGCCCAGACGGCGAGCTGGGCCCGGGCGTGGAGGTCGAGCTTGCTGAAGATGTTGGCGAGGTGGACGCCAACGGTCCCCTCGGTGATCACCAGCGACTCGGCGATCTGGCGATCGGTCTGTCCTCGCGCGACCAACGCCGCCACCTCGCGCTCCCGTCGCGTCAGCGGGCTCGGTTCCCGATCGGGGGCGGGGGCCGCCGAGCTCGGGGGCGCATCCTCGGCACGCTCGGCTCCCGCCGTCGGTCCCGCGCCCAAGAGCGCGGCTCGGGCGATTTCCTCCGCTGGCATCGCCCGGCCGGCCGCGGTGGCCGCGGCGAAGGCACGGTCGCCAAGCTCCGCTCGCGTCGTGGCCACCGCGGCCTCGTACCTGGCCCGCTCGGAGGGGGAGAGGAAGATGGCGGCTAAACCGATGGTCTCACGGAGGGCCTCGGCCGCCCCGTGGAGCCGCGCCGCCGACTCCCAGGCGCCGCGGCGCTGTGCGACGACCGCGAGGTTGCTCAGGACCCAGGCGACACCGGTCCGGTCCCCCAGCTCCTGGAAGAGCGCCAGGCTCTCCGCGCAGAGGGCGGCCGCTCGCTCCCAGTCCTCCCGGTCCCGCGCGATCCTCGCGAGGTTGTTGAGCAGGAGGCCGATGCCCCAGGTGTCCCCCAGCTCGCGGAAGTGCGCGAGGCTCTCCTGGTACAAGGCGCGCGCCCGATCGTCGTCGCCGCGATCCCGGGCGAGGACCGCCGAGCTGTTGAGCGACCACGCCACGCCGCGTGCGTCGCCCAACGCCCGCCGGATCGCCAGGCTCTCGTCATAGAGCGCCGCCGCCCGCTCGAAGTCGCCCCGGTAGTGCTCCACCCGGCCCAACTTGTGCAGCGACAGGGCGACGCCTGGGCGATCCTCCAGCGCCCGTCGCACGCTCAGGCTCTCCTCGAGGAGCGTGGCTGCTCGTTCGTACTCACCCCTGACGTAGGCCAGGCTGCCGGCCGCGCTCAGCGCCCCTGACCGGGCCGGGGCCGGCGCCTCGGGCCAGCGAGACAGTGCCCGCTCCAGCCAGCCCTGGCCCTCGCCGAGGTGGCCGCGCACTTCCCAGAATTGCCCCAGTGCCGCTGCGAGACGGAGCCCCACTGTCTCCTCGCCGCGCTCGAGCGCCCAGCCGAGCGCGGCCCGCAGATTGTCATGCTCCCGCTCCAGCCGCTCCAGCCAGGTGCCTTGCTGTGGCCCGAGCAACTCCGGCGCCGCCTGCTCCGCGAGCGCCAGGTAGTATTCCGCGTGCCGCCGCCGCAATGTCTCGGCGTCCCCGCTCGCTTCGAACCGCTCGGCCGCGTACTCGCGGATGGTCTCCAGCATCCCGAAGCGGGGTTCGCCCTCCGGCCCCTCGGCCTGCCGCAGCAGGCTCTTGTCGACCAGCAACGCCAGACCATCCAGCACATCCAGTGGCAAGTCTTCCCCGGCGCTGCAGACGGCCTCCACCGCCTCCAAGCTACAGCCCCCGACGAACACTGCCAGGCGGGCGAACAGCGCCCGCTCGCCTGGCTCCAGCAGGTCGTAGCTCCAGTCGATCGTGCTGCGCAGCGTCTGTTGCCGCGCCGGCAGGTCCCGCGCACCTCCGGTCAGCAGGTGGAGGGGCGAGGCAAGCCTCGCCCGTTCCAGTCGCGCGAGCAGCGCTTGTGGTGACAGCAGCTTGACCCTGGCCGCCGCCAGCTCGATCGCCAGCGGCAGCCCATCCAGGCGCGCGCACAGCTCGGCTACCGCCGGTGCGTTCGTGTTCGTGACCTGGAAGTCCGGCCTGGCGGCACGCGCGCGCTGGATGAACAGCGACACCGCCTCGTACTGCGACAGCGCCTCCAGATCAGGCAGGTGCTTCGGGTCGGGCAGCTCCAGCGGTGGCACCGGAAATTCGTGCTCGCCGGAGATGTGGAGCGCCGCGCGGCTGGTGACCAGCACCTTCAGCGCCCGGCAAGCCGTCAGCAGCTCGGCCAGCAGCGGCGCGGCGGCGAGCACCTGCTCGAAGTTGTCCAACACCAGGAGCAATGACCGGCCACGCAGGTGATCAACGAGGCTCTCGACCAGCGGCTTCCGAGCCGTTTCGCCGACCTCGAGCACCCCAGCGATGACCGAGGGCACCAGGGCCGGGTCGACGATCGGGGCCAGGTCGACGAAGAAGGCGCCATCCTCGAAGGCCCCCAGCAGGTCTTCGGCCACCGCGAGGGCCAGCCGCGTCTTGCCCACCCCACCAGCACCGGTCAGGGTGAGCAGCCGCACCTCCGCCCGCCGCAGTTGACTCGCCGCCGCCGCCCGCTCGCGGTCACGCCCGATGAGCGGCGTGGGCGGCGTCGGCAGTTTGCAGGGCCGCGCCACTCCCGCGAGACCGGCTGCCGGACGCTGCTGCACGTCAGTCCCCACCGTTCCTCTCATCGAGGGGCCCGCAAAGGCCCGCCACCGCGGCCGGCAGGCCCGACCATAGTGCTCCGGACACCTCTGAGGCAATCGTTCTGTCGAAATTCCAGTGTACAGGCCACGTGCAGCACAGGACACTGCCGCGGACTAGCTATCTCAGATTCTGCCGGTGTCCGAGCGGCCAAAGGGGACCAGCGCAGCCAGGCGCATGATCTCGGGGTGGGTCGGATCGTCGGCCATGCCGTCGTACTCGCCGGCGTCCCACCGTCGCAGGAACTCCTTGCCGCTGATGCCCACTAACTTACGCGCCTGCTCGTCGAATAGCGCCTGGCTGTCCTCGCCGTCGAGCCAGCGGATCTCGATGTCAGTCGCCTCAGTCAGGGTTGCCGCGTCCTGAACCTTGATGCTGACGCCCACGGAAGAACTATACCGTAGAGGAAGCGTACGCCTTCACGCCCCCCGGCTTGTCGGGGTTGACCACGCTGTAGACCCGCTGTAGGTGGAGACATGGCCGAAGAGGGACACGCAGTCGAGGCTGACCTGATGGGCTCGTGGGCGGGAGCACCGGGCGCCTACCAGGCGGCCAATCATGCGCTCTTGGAGGAGTGGGCCGCGATCAACTACGGGTCCGCCAACTACGATGTGGTGGGCTTCAAGGCCGGCGGGTCGCGGCTGCGCCCCTACGAGGTCGAGGAGGTCGGCGACGTCGCGGGCAAGGACCTGCTCCACCTCCAATGCCACTTCGGGCTCGACCCGCTCTCCTGAACCCGGCTCGGCGCGCGGGTGACCGGGGCCGCCTTCAACCGGGTCTGCCGATGTAGTATCGTCCCGCTGGAGGGATTGATGGCGCGGCAGGCGTATGATGTGGTGGTGGTCGGCGGCGGGATCGTCGGACTGGCGACGGCGATGGAGCTGCTGCGGCGTCGGCCGGGGCAACGGCTCGCGATTCTCGAGAAGGAGCCCAAGATCGGCCGCCATCAGACCGGCCACAACAGTGGGGTCATCCACTCGGGGGTCTACTACGCGCCGGGCTCGCTCAAGGCGCGGCTCTGCGTCGAGGGCCACCGCGCGACCTACGAGTTCTGCGACGCCCACGGCATTCCCTACGACCGCTGCGGCAAGGTCATCGTCGCGACCGACGAGAGCGAGCTTCCCCGCCTCGAAGAGCTGTATCGGCGTGGCAGGGCCAACGGCGTGCCCGGGCTCGAGATGATCGGCCCGGAGCGGCTCCGCGAGCTCGAGCCGCACGCCGTCGGCGTCAAGGCCCTCTACTCGCCCGAGACCGGCATCGTCGACTGGGGCCGCGTCGCTCGGGCCTACGCCGACGTCGTGACCGCCGCCGGCGGCGAGATCCTGACCGGCTACGAGGTCACCGCGATCGGACGCAAGGGCGACTGGGTCCTCCTGCGGACGGCCTGGGAGGACGTCGTCGCCGCCAGGTTCCTGGTGACCTGCGGCGGGCTCCACTCCGACCGTCTGGCCCAGATGTCGCAGGCCCCGCGCGACCTCCAGATCGTGCCGTTCCGCGGCGACTACTACGTGCTCCGCCCGGAGCGCCGCCATCTGACTAAGGGGATGATCTACCCCGTCCCGGACCCGGCCTTCCCGTTCCTGGGGGTCCACTTCACGCGGCGGATCGACGGCGAGGTCTGGCTCGGGCCGAACGCCGTGCTCGCCTTCGCCCGCGAGGGCTACGGCCGCCTCGACGTCGACCTGCGCGACAACCTCGAGACGTTCAGCTACCCCGGCTTCTGGGCCCTGGCGCGCAAGTACTGGCGGATGGGCATGGAGGAGATGGTCCGCGACTTCGTCAAGGAGGAGTTCGTCCGGTCCTGCCAGCGCTACGTCCCGGAGGTCACCTCCGAGGACTGCTTGCCGGGCCCCTCCGGCGTGCGGGCCCAGGCGCTGGCCGCCGACGGCGCCCTGGTCGACGACTTCATCGTCCAGACCTCGGAGCGGATCGTCCACGTCCGCAACGCCCCCTCGCCGGCCGCGACGTCGTCGCTGGCGATCGCCCGGATGATCGCCGACGTCGCCGAGCAGAAGATGGGGGACGGCCGAGCGGCCGCGGCGGTCGTCGCCCGCGAGGTCAAGGCGGACGGCGAAGAAGCCGGCGGCGAGGACGAGGGCCTCGGCGCCGCGGATGAAAGGCTCGGCAATGACTGACTCCCATGTGATGACCGTCCTTGGCCCGGTCGCGCCCGAGGCGCTCGGGCCGACCCTCATCCACGAGCACGTCCTCTTCGACCTGTCGGTCTACCATCGCCAGCTCGTCACGCGCGGCGAGGCCGCCCTGCCCGACGAGCCGCTGGGGATGGAGCACCTCTACCTCGTCCGCCACAACGTCCCGGCGCTGCTCGACAACACCATCCAGCGCGACCTCGACGTCGCGACGACCGAGTTGGCCCACTACAAGCGGCTCGGCGGCGGGACAGTCGTCGACGTCACCAGCACCGGGTTGGCCCCCGACCCGGCCGGTCTGGCCGAGATCGCCCGACGGACCGGCCTCCACCTGGTCGCCGGCACCGGCTACTACATCGGCATCTCGCACCCGCCGGAGCTGGCCGCCAAGTCGGCCGAGCAGGTGGCCGAGGAGATGCTGCGCGACTTCACGGACGGCTTTCCCGGCTCGGACGTCCGAGCCGGCGTGATCGGCGAGATCGGGACCTCCGAGCCGCTCACCCCGACCGAGGCGGTCGTCCTCCGCGCCTCGGGCATGGTCCAGGCCCAGACCGGCGCGGCCATGGTTGTCCACCCCGACTCCACCCACCGGAGCTATGAGCCGATTGCCCGCACCCTCGACCTGCTCGAGCGGGCCGGGGCACGGCTCGACAAGGTCGTCATCAGCCACTGCGACGACCGCCTCCACGTCGCGCCCGAGGCGTTCACCCGTCTGGCCGCGCTGGGGCCGAGCCTGGCCTTCGACACGTTCGGCAAGCAGCACTACTATCCCCATCGCGGGCGGCAGTACCCGAGTGACCAGCAGCGGATCGACCTGCTGGCCCGCCTGGTACCGGACCTGACCGACGCGCTCGTCCTGGCCCACGACGTCTGCTACAAGACCGACCAGGTAGCCTGGGGCGGCGACGGCTTCGGCCACCTCCCGCGCAACATCCTCCCCCGCCTCCGCGCCGTCGGCGTCTCCGAGAACGCCATCCACCGCATGACCGTCGAGAACCCGCGCCGCCTCCTGCCGCTGACGCCTCGGTAGGGCGGTGTATCGGGCTCGCCGCCCTCTCGAACGTGTACGGCCGGCCGACATCGAGGCCGAGCTGATCGCCGGGCTGGAGCCGTTCGCCGCGCGGGAGCTCGCAAGCATTGGGGGAGCCCTCGCATCCTCAGCAGCCCTCTCCCAGAGGGAGAGGGGGCAGAAGCCCCCTCTCCCTCTGGGAGAGGGCGGACGTGGCCGCGCTTCGCGGGGTGAGGGCTCTTCGTCACCGAGCGATCAGGATCATGACCGGCCCGGCACCCTCCGCTTCCACTTCGGAGGCGCCTGGGCGCGGCTGCTCGAGCTACGCGCCGTGGTAGCGGTCCACGCCGTCGTGACGGGCGGGCTGCCGCGGCCGAGCGCCTTGCTGGACGACGGGACCCTCAAGCGGCTGGCCGGGGCCATCGGGCACATCCGGTCGCTCCACCCGTCCGGGGCGTTCGCCACCTTTCGGCTGAGCGCAGCCGGCGCCGACTCGCCCCAGTTCCGTCGCGTCCGCGAGCGCCTGGCGCGAGAGACGGGGCTGCGCGACGTCGCCGAGGGCGGCGACCTCCTGCTGCGCTTCAAGAAGACGCCGGCCCTCGTAGGGGCGGGGTTTCCCCGCCCCTACGAGATCGGTTGCAACCCCTACGAGCTGACCGCGCGCATCTCGCCGAGACCGCTCGCCGCCCGCGCCTGGCGGGTCTGCAACCTGCCGGGGGCCCTGAACGCGACCGTCGCCTCGGTCATGGCGGGGCTGACGGAGCCACGACCCGACGACGTCTATCTGAACCTCCTCTGCGGCTCGGGTACCCTGCTGATCGAGCGGGCAGCGCTCGGGCCGGCCGGTCGCCTGCTGGGCTGCGACGTCGATCCGAGCGCCCTGGCCTGTGCCGGCGAGAACGTCGCGGCGGCCGGGCTGGACGTCGAGCTGCAACCCTGGGACGCCACGGCGGTCCCGCTACCCGACGCCATGGCGAGCGCGGTCGTCGCCGACCTCCCGTTCGGCCAGCTCGTCGGCTCCCACCGGGCCAACGAGCGCCTTTACCCGGCCGTGCTGGCCGAAGCGGCCCGCCTGGCCAAGCCGAGCGCCCGTTTCGTCGCCATCACCCAGCAGGTCAAGCTGTTCGAGCGCTGTTTGCACGACGCGGCCGGCGCCTGGGCCCTCGAGCGCGTCCTCCGCTTGGACATCCCCGCCACCAAGGGCGTCCTCAAGCCGCGGGTCTACGTCCTCCGCCGTGAGGGCGCCGACTGACAGCACTGTAACTGGGATGCGTTCAATGTTTCACGGCCGATGGCGCTGTAGGGGCGCACGGCGTGCGATGGGTCACAAGTTAAGCGCGCGGGTGATTTTGTCAAAGGGGGCGTCGATCGGCCATGACTAAGCATGGCACGAGCATCCCGCGTCCGACACCGCCCCGTCCACCT
>JACCZL010000292.1 GCA_013695975.1 Chloroflexota bacterium | reverse complement strand
ACGACGTCGCGGCGCATGTCGTCTATCGGCCGCGGGACGACCCGAGCGGAATCGGCAGACGGTCTGGCCCGACGACACTCGGGCTGAGTCGTTCCTGCCGGGCCAGCAACTCGCCCATCGCTTCGCTCGGGAGTGGCCGAGCGAAGTGGTAGCCCTGGCCCCGATCGCAGCCGAGCGCCCGTAGATGGGTCAGTTGCTCGCGCGTCTCGATCCCTTCGGCGGTCACGAGGAGGTTCAGCGTCTTGGCCAGCGTGATGATCGTCTGCACGATCGCCCCGTCGGCCGGATCGGTCCCCAGCTTCTCGACGAAGGACCGATCGATCTTGAGCGTGTCGAGCGGAAAGCGCTTGAGGTAGGCCAGCGATGAGTAGCCGGTCCCGAAGTCGTCGATCGCTACCCGCACGCCCAGGTCGCTCAGCCGGCGGAGCGTGCGGATGGTTGATTCGACATCCCGCATCATCGCGCTCTCGGTGATCTCGAGCTTCAGGCTGGCCGGCTCCAGTCCGGTCGTGTGGAGGGCTCGGGCGACATCCTCGGCGCAGCCCCGCCAGAACTGTCTGGCGGAGAGATTCACCCCGACCACGAGCGGAGGATAGCTCGGATATCGCCGCTGCCAGACCCGAGCCTGGCGGCAGGCCTCCTCGAGGACCCAGCGTCCGATCGGCAGGATCAGACCAGTCTCCTCGGCCAGCGGGATGAACTCGGCCGGCGAAACCGAACCACGGCGTGGGTGTTCCCAGCGCAGGAGGGCCTCGACCTCGCCGATCCGTCCGCTCTCCAGGGTGACGATCGGCTGATAGCAGAGGCTGAAGCCGTCGCCATCGACGGCGTGGCGCAGATCGGTTTCCAGCGCCATCCGCTCCATGGCTCGGGCGCGCATGCTGAGGTCGAAGACCTCGAAGCGGTCCTTGCCGTTGGCCTTGGCCTGGTACATCGCCAGGTCGGCCGAGTGCAACAGCCCCTCGGGCCGATCGCGTCCGGGGGCGCTGATGGCGATCCCGATGCTGGCCGTCGTGAACACCTCGTCCCGATCGAGCGTATAGGGGAGGCGCACCTGTTGGAGGATCCGTTCGGCGGCGTGGATCGCGGTGCGGCCGTCGGCGACCTCTTCGAGCAGGACGGTGAACTCATCGCCGCCGACGCGGGCGATGGTGTCCTCCGGCCGCGAGACAGCGCGGAGGCGCTCCGCGACGGCGACGAGCAGCCGGTCTCCCGCCTGGTGCCCGAGACTGTCGTTGACGACCTTGAAGTTGTCCAGGTCCAGGAAGAGCACCGCGACACGGTTCCCCTGCCGATCCGCGCGCTGCAGGGCACGCTCCAGGCTCTCCATGAAGGAGGCACGGTTCGGCAGTCCCGACAGCGGGTCGTGGAACGCCTGCGAGGCGAGCGCTGCCTGGAGACGCTCCTCGCCCTCGCGTCGCGCTCGCGCGGCCTGGCGGAGTAGCAGGGCGGCGACGATCGCGGCCGAGACCATCGTCCAGCCGAAGCCGAGACCAGCCGCCCAGTCGGCCCGCCGAGCGTCGTCGACGGAGCGCTCGGCGATCGCAAGGCTACCGGCCGCTGCCAGAGCCAGGCTCAGCGTCGCCAGCAGGACGGGCCAGTGCCGGAGGGAGGTGACCATCACTCGCTTCGCCGAACTCGGGTCGCCGACCTGTTCGCCGCTCGAGTTCGGTGGTACCCCTCAGTGCACGATGCGTACCCCGGGCCTGGCGCTCCGCGACTAGTCCGGCCGGGCGCGTAGCGCGCGGAAGAGGTCGTCGACAACTAGCTCGAAGCCGGGCAGGGCGTCGCCGAGGTCGACCCGCTCCGAGCCGCTGAACGAACGCGGCTCGGACCCCGCGCGGAGGACGCGGACGGTGCGGCGCCGCGGGTGACGAGCAAGACCACCCGCACGCCGTGCTCGACGTACCAGCGGCAGCGATCCACGAGCTCTTTGAGCGTCTGGCCCGGCGAGATGACCTCGACCGCGATGTCCGGCGGCTCCTGGACATCCTCTGGAACGTTGCCCCGTTCGTCCGATGGGACCCGATCCCAGCGGTAGACGGAGATGTCGGGCACGACCGAGGCGCCGCCGAGCGTCGTCCGCAGCTCCGGAAACGCCCGCGCCACGCGGTGTGCCCGACCGAAGAAGCTCGAAGCGCAGGTACAGATCACCCTGGAGCCCGCTGTGCGGTCCCTGCGGCGACATCTTCTGCCTCACCACCCCGCCGAGGTATTCGAGGGCCGGCTTTTGCTCCGGCAGCCCGAGGAACTCTTCGAGGCTCAGCCGCCGCTGCGCGATCGCCATGCTCGACCTCCCGCGATGCTCAGAGACGTCTCGGCGATTCAGCGGACCGCTGAGCGTCTCGGCTCGGCCCACTACGGGGGCTAGGGATCGTCGGCCTCTCGCGCTCGCCGCCGACGGCCACGTCAGGGCCTTCGGGGAGCTCGTCCCCGAAGAGCGCCTCCTCGGCGTAGGACAGGGCCTCGCCAGCTTCCAGCACCCCGAAGTCGTCGGGATTGGCGGCCAGCCACATCTCCTGTGCCCGCCGGGCCGCGGCGATCTCCTCCTCCGATGTTGCTGCCAGCATCTGCGTGATCAGACGCTCCCGCTCCGGATCGGCGGCCAGGATCGCGGCGCGTTCGGCGCTGAGGGGGTGACCACCTGGGTAGACCGGATGCGTGGAGGTGGGCTGGGCCGAGCGCATCTGGAGGTCAGGCATGATGGTGCCTCACCTTCTTGTACCCTGGAGGCGCGTACGGCCGCCACCACGGTCTTGGCGCGTCCGACGACGGTGGCGCCAAGCAACCTGAGGTAGAAAGATTCCAAGTCCTCCCCCTGGGCAGTCCGGACCTGCTCGAGCCCACGGATGAACCCATTGTAGGGGTGCTGCATGTCGTCGGTGAGGAACTGCTGCTCGGGAACGATGATCCCGAGAGCTTGGAGCAGCCGCTGGCGCACCAGCCGTGCTTCCGACCGGGGTGCAGAAACGTGCCATCTCGGACCCACACGGAGCCGGTCCAATGGGAGCGCGACCTCGTCTAGCGCTCGATCTCAGGGATCAGGGTTCGCAGGTCGGACTCCGCGGGCCGACGGAGGGGATGTTCGGGCACATACGTGAAGGACATGGCAATTCGCCGTCCCGCTCGCTCGCTGTATCCTCGAATGGGCGTGCCGCCAATGAGGATAGCGGGGATATTGTGGCGCATCGCTCGCCGGTGTGCGCATGCGGCAACGCGATCGACAACTGCTGTGCTCGCGACTCGTTTGTCCGGGCTACGCGCGGCTGGCGGCGCGGAGGACGTGAGGTTACCCACGTCCGCTTCGCGGGTCGAGGGTGTCGCGGAGCTGGTCGCCGAAGCGGCCGACGGCCAGGAACGACCAGGCTAGAGACGAGACGGACTGGCATGGGGTATCGTAGAGCGCGGAGAGAATCTGACTGTTTGACATGCCGACCATGCTCCGCGTGGAGGGATTTCGGTTCTTCTTCTTCAGCAATGAGCTGCAAGAACCACCTCATGTGCATGTCGAACGAGGCGATGGTTACGCAAAGCTCTGGCTCGATCCGATCATCCTGGCATACTCAGAACGGCTCACCCGTGCCGAGTTGCGACGGCTGCGCGAGCTGACCGCCGAGCACGAAGGCCTCTTCTTGGAGCAGTGGCATGCATACTTTGGTCGCTGATCAGCCCCATGCCGGACGAGTCGAGTTCCTGGAGGATGCATTGATCGTGCACTTGACTGATGGGCGCTCGATCTCGGTGCCCCTGGAGTGGTTTCCCCGCTTGCGGGATGCTAGCGCCGAAGACCGGGCCTCCTGGCGGTTAATCGGTCGCGGTATCGGCATCCATTGGGACCGACTCGATGAAGACATCTCCGTGCGCGGCCTACTCGTACCGGAGCAGGCCTTGCCAAGACGCTCGTCAGCATAGGCACGCAGTCCAGTCCACGCCGATCGAAGGACGGTCTGGTCAGCCGCGGCTGGTGGCGCGGAGGACGTGGGGTTACCCACGTCCGCTTCGCGGGTCGAGAGTGTCGCGGAGTTGGTCGCCGAAGCGGCCGACGACTTCCCTCCCTTCACGACGAGACTGGGTTGTGCCGGCCACTCGGCTGGTATGTATACTGGGATGAAGCGACGCGTGCTGGTGCAGGCAATGACCGGACTGTTGGTGTCAATCCTGCTGCGTCTCATGTCGGTCGCATCCCCGCGTCGGCGGGGACGACGGGCGCAGGACAGTGAGGCGACGGCGCGCTCGCGGGCGGCGTCGGGCGTGCACGTCGAGGTGCTCGGACCGGTGCCATCCGGGGCCATGAGCCGAGATGAATTGCGCGCTGCGAATGCCCCCTACTTCCGCGACCTCGTGCAGGAAGTCGGGGCTGACGAAGCGGCTCGAGCGCTCGATCGCTACCTCGACGGCATCGAAGAGACCACAGAAGCGAACCGGCGACGTGGAGATGCGATCCAGCTCGTTCGTGTCACCGGCCCGCTTCGTTAGGTAGGTTTCCCGGCGGGAGTCGCCCGCCGGCCACCCCAGCCGATGCGCCGGGGTAGCTGGGGGCTCAGCGGGGAGGCCGCGTGGTCACGTTCGAGTCGTTCCCGCCTGAATCTCCCACATTTGGGTCGGCCCTCAGCGCCAGTCGGAATCCCTACGACCCGTCCGACCCAGTGAATCTGGTCTTCGTCGGGGACGCCTCGGCTGATCGGGTCGCGTGGGCCTTGCAAGGGATCCTTGCCCTGGGCTGGCGCCCTTCTCTCACCGATGCGCTGCGACACGCCCGGGTGTCCAGACCGCTCCGTGGCCTCTTGAAGCCACTCTACGCCTACCTCGATGATCGCGCGCATGGCGGAGCGGCAGGGTGGAAGCTGCCCGATCGGACCCTCGTCCTCTACAAGACGTGGTCCCCGCTTGCGCACACCCGCCTGCATATTCGGATCTATGCGTGTCATCGTCCAGCGCACGACTCGTCCGGCCGGTCAGGTGAACCCGCCGTCTGGAGCGTAGCAGCCGCTCACCTGGAAGTGTACAGTCCACCCCTCGGGCACACGGTCAAGAGCTGGAAAGCGGCCCAGCGTTACATCCGGCGTGCCTTCGCCAAGCATCCCGAGCTGGTGCAGGCGTATTTCGAGAAGGACACGCACAATGCCCGCGACTATCAGGGGGTCCCGTTCGACGGCATGGTCACGTACATCTTGCTAACCCCAGGTTTCCGCTCCCTCCCGTGGTGGGTCCGCTACCCCCGTGCCCTACTGAGTAAGCTCGGGGTTTCCTGAGGTCGGATGATCGGGTGGCCTACGCGCGGCTGGCAGCGCGGGGGTCGAGGGTGTCGCGGAGCTGGTCGCCGAAGCGGCCGACGGCCAGGACCACCAGGCTGAGGGCCAGGCCGGGCATCGTCGAGATCCACCAGGCGGTGTTCAGGTAGGCCCGGCCGTTGGCGACGACCAGGCCCCAGGAGGGCTGGTCGCTCGGGGTCCCCAGGCCGAGGAAGCTCAGCGAGGCCTCGGCGATGATGACCAGCCCGACCTCGACGGTGGCGATCACGACCAGCGGGCCGACCGTCGAGGGGATGATGTGGCGGCCGAGCAGGCGGCGGTCGCCGGCGCCGAGGGCGCGGGCGGCCGTGACGAAGTCGCGCTCCCTGGTCGCCAGGGTGGCGGCACGGGCGACGCGGGCGAACGTCACCCAGCGCGTGAGTGCGAGGGTGATGATGACGTTGACGACGCTGGGGCCGAGCATGGCGGCGATCAGGATCGCCAGCAGAATCGAGGGGAAGGCGAGCTGGATGTCGGCCAGGCGCATCGAGACCGCGTCGACCGCGCCGCCGTAGTAGCCGGCCAGGACGCCGACCAGAAGCCCGATCAGGCCGGCGACGGCGACCGTGGCGAGGCCGACAAGCAAGGAGATGCGAGCCCCCTGGAGGACCTGGGCGAGGAGGTCGCGGCCGACCTGGTCGGTGCCGAGCAGGGCCCTCGATCCGTCCGCCAGAATCTCGCCCGGCGGCTTGAGGCGCTCGCCGGTTCGGACGGTGACCGAGTCGTAGGGGAAGACCAGCGGCCCAAGGGCGGCGATCAGGATGAAGAGCACGAGCGGGAGGGCGCTCAGCGCGAGCCGAACGCGCTGGCGGCGGGCTCGCGACGAGCGCTCGGGTCGCGAG
>JACCZL010000277.1 GCA_013695975.1 Chloroflexota bacterium | reverse complement strand
CCGACGTCGGCGCCGGCCGCGGCCAAGCCGAGCGGCCCGAAGCCGCGGGTCGCGATCGGCTCGAAGAACTTCACCGAGCAGCTCATCGTCGGCAACATCGTCGCGGCCCTGCTCGAGGATGCCGGGTATCCGGTCGACCGCAAGCTCAACCTCGGCGGCACGGCCGTCGTCCACCAGGCGCTGGTGAACGGCGACGTCGACGCCTACGTCGAGTACACCGGAACTGGGCTGATCGCGCTCTTGAGGCTGCCGCCGGACACCGACCCGCGGAACGTGTACAACACCGTCAAGCGGGAGTACGAGGCGCAGTTCAAGTCGACCTGGCTCCAGCCGTGGGGCTTCAACAACACCTACGCCGTCACGATGCGGGCGGACCGCGCGGCCGAGCTGGGCGCGCGGAAGGTCTCTGACTTGAAGGACCGGGCCGGCTCGCTGACGTTCGGCGCGACCCAGGAGTTCGCGACTCGCCCCGACGGGCTGCCCGGCCTCCAGGACACGTATGGGATGAAGTTCAACGAGGTCCGAGCGATGGACCCTGGCCTGATGTACCAGGCGGTGGGCTCGAGGCAGGTCGACGTGATCTCGGCGTTCGCCACGGATGGACGCATCCCCGCCCTAAACCTGCTGACGCTGGAGGACGACCTGAAGTTCTTCCCACCCTACTTCGCCGCGCCGGTCGTCCGCCAGGACCTGCTCGAGAAGGATCCGACGATCGCCGACCTGCTCAACAAGCTCGGCGGCAAGATCGACGACAAGGCAATGGCGGCCCTGAACTTGCAGGTCGACCAGGACAAAAAGGAGCCGGACGAGGTCGCCAAGGCCTACCTCAAGGAGCAGGGGCTGATTCGGTAGTACGAGGTGGTGCGGGTAAAGGCGTGGGCGTTCGGTAGGGGTGAAAGAATATCAACCGCGTTCATCCTGAGGGATGAAGTCTGGGTTCTGGCAGAGCGCAGGGTGGCCCGTAGGGGCGAAGCATTCGCGCATCAGTCCTACCCTAACCAATCGCCCGCGCGCGAATGCTTCGCCCCTACAACTGGCTCCTGGAGGCTCGGATGGCAGCCCTCGACGTAAAGGCCCTGGTCAAAGCGTACGCGGCGGCGGTGAACGCGCACGATGTCGATCGGATCACTGCGCTGTTCGGAGAGAACGGCTTGATCTTCGACGTCGGCTGGTCCCAGGTGCGGAGCCTGGAGGGGGAGCCGGGGCCGTGGATTCCGCACGGGGCTTGGCCGCGCGGGCGGGAGGCCGTCGAGGGGTACTATCGAGTCTGGTTTACGGCCGTACCGGACCTCAGCCTGGTGCTGTACGGACTCGTCGACGGCGGCGAGCGGGCGGCGCTCGAGTTGACCTTCCAGGGGACCCATCGCGGCGACTTCCTCGGCCTGCCCGGGCGGGGCAACCGCATCGGCTGCCAGGCCGCGGCGCTGTTCCACTTCATGCACGGCAAGATCCACCAGCAGTGGCTCTACTACGACCTGGCGACGCTCCAGCGACAGATGACCGGCGCCGTGGCGGACTGAGGGATAGTGGACGATGGCGAAGACGACGAACTACCAGAAGCTCGAAGACAGGCTGAGGCGCGGCGAGGTCGTGGTCCTGGACGGGGGCATCTCGACGGAGATGCTCAAGGTCGGCTACCCACCGGACCAGAACCTCGGCGAGCTGTGGGGCGTGCGCGGGCTGTACACCGAGGAGGGCGTCGCGATTACTCGTGAGGTTCACCGCCGCTACATCGAGGCGGGAGCCGAGGTCCTGATGACCAACACCTTCAGGATGGACATGTGCCCGACGGCCGAGCTGGATGGGCGGGTCGACGCCGCGCCGGGGACCTGGCGGAAGATCGTCGGACTGTCGATCGACCTGGTCCGCGAAGAGGCCGCCAAGCTGGGCCGGGCCGACGACGTGGCCGTCGCCTTCGTCCAGGCCCGCCCGGCCCTCTGCGATCCGGCCTGGCTGAAGGATCTGGCCGGCTTGTTGAAGGAGGCCCAGCCGGACCTGATGATCATGGAGGCGATCCAGGAGATCCCGAAGGACCTCCATTTTCCGGAGTACGAGATCTTGCTGGAGAGCGGGGTGCCGCTGTGGGTCGCCTATCGGCGGGTGGTCGGCGGGCAGGTCGGCCTCTACGGCGAGCTGCGGAAGGTGGACGGAGACCTCTTCCGGCGGGCGGCGACGAAGCTGGAGCAGATGGGTATCGGCGCGATCCTGGTCAACTGCCTGCCGGCGACCTCGATCTACGGCCTGATGGCCTGGCTGCGCGAGGCGACGACCCTGCCGCTCGGCGTCTACGCCAACACCGGTCGCTTCGTGAATCCGGGCTGGGACTTCACGCTGGCCGAGACGCCGGAAGAGTACCTCGAACACGCCAGGGTCTGGGTTCGCGAGGGCGCTCAGATCGTCGGCGGCTGCTGCGGCGTCGAGCCGGCCCACATCAAGGCGCTCGCCGAGACGTTCGGCGCGCCGGTTGCTGGACGTCGATGAGCGAGACGAGCTCTGCCCGGCGTGGGCCTCCTTCCTACGACCTGATGGTGATCGGCGAGCGGGTCGTAGTCGGCGACGGGGTGGTGGCGGCCGGGATCGCGATCAAGGGCGAGCAGGTGGCGGCGCTCCTCGACGCTGAGCAGGCGCGTCGGCCCGGTCTGGCCACGCGGACGATCGACGTAGGGGACAAGATCGTCCTGCCCGGGGTGATCGACGCCCACGTCCATCACCGGACGCTCAACGACACGGCCGATAGCTGGGGGAGCCTGACGCGCGGGGCGGCGCTCGGGGGCGTCACGACGGTCATTCCCTACATCCCGCACTGCCCGCCGATGAGCCTGGGCGAGACGCTCGAGTACTTCCGAGACGAGGGCGAGCGCGAGTCGGTGATCGACTTCGCGATGCACTGCCGCCTCGGTGGGCCGACCGACGACGTCTTCGATCAGATCCCGGAGGCGTTCGCCGTGGGCGTCCCGTCGTTCAAGATGTTCCTGGCCTACCGCAAGCGGGGGATCATGTGGGACGGGGCGCCGCTGATGCGGGCGCTCGAGACGATCGGCGGCCTCGGCGGAATCTGGTGCTGCCACGCCGAAAACGGCGACCTGATCGACTTTCTGGAGGACCGTTACATCGCGCAAGGGGCCTACACCGCCGAGACTTACCTGGCGACTCGCCCGCACGTGGCGGAATTGGAGGCTGCTTTCCGAGCGATCCAGCTCGCGAGTGCGCTTGACTGCCGGCTGTACCTGGTCCACACCAGCGTGGCCGACGTGCTCCCCATCGCCGCTGTTGCCCGCCGGGCCGGCAAGCAGGTCGTCGTCGAGACCTGTCCCCAGTACCTGACCCTAACCGACGAGACGACTCGTCGAAACGGCGGCCTGGCCAAGATCGCGCCGCCGATGCGGTACTCGGAGGACAACCAGGCCCTCTGGCACGGCCTGGTCGCGGGTGACGTCCAGGTCGTCGCCAGCGACCACGCCCCCGGGCCGCCCGACAAGAAGCGCTACCCGCCCGAGCGGTTCGGCGAGATCTCCTATGGCGCACCCGGGACCGAGACGCTGCTGCCGCTGCTCTACAGCGAGGGCGTGGCCCGGGGGCGGATCAGCCTGCCGAGGCTGGCCGAGATCCTGAGTGAGGCCCCGGCCCGTGTCTTCGGGCTTTACCCCCGCAAGGGCCGGATCGCCCCTGGCGCGGACGCCGACCTGGTGGTGATCGACCCGACGGTCCGCTGGCGGCTCGACGGGAGCACGCTCCAGTCGGAGGCCGGCTACAGCAACTGGAATGGCTGGGAGCTCGAGGGCAAACCGGTCCTCTCGCTGCTCCGAGGTCGGGTGTTGCTGGACGGGGAGGAGCTGCGCCAGGGGTCGGGCGGCGGGACGTACCTGCCGCGCTTCGTCGATGGGGCGCGGGAGTCGCGTCAGGTAGTCACGTCCTGAGCGCGCTGAGGTGTCGGGAGAGCGTGGTCTCGATCACCCGTTGCGCCCGGCCGCGGAGGCTGATCTGGACCGCCTCATCCCTCACATCGAGCGACTCTCTGGGCTGTGGTCGCACTGGCGCGGTGTCGTCCTGGTTCGCGACGTTGCATACCCATTCTCCGGCCAGAAGCACGGCTGGTGCGGCATCAGTCTGCGCGAAGACGTTCTCCTCGACGCGACGCTGCGCTGGCGAACCATGATTCACGAGGGACTGCATTCGGTCTCCGGCGCCTTCTCCCCGGGCCGCCCCGATCCGATGTCGCGCCGGTGGGAAGAGGCGATCGTCGAGCAGATGCAGCGACTCCTCCGACAGCGCGTCCTTCGCGCCGCGGGCGTCGAGATGGATGACGAGGTCTTCCTCTCCGCCGACAACGAGCATGGCTACAATCTGTTTATCCGCGCGTTGGAGGCGCACCGTCGGCGACAAGGTGCCGAGATCGAGGCATTCTACTTGGGCCTCCTCCGCGCGGACGCAGCGGGCCGTGCCGGTATGCTCGTGGCAGCCACCCGCGCCCTCAGGGTACAACGATGGCAGGAGCTGCTATGACGTTGATCTACCCTCGGGTGAAGCCGCTCACACTCGAACGCGCTGAGGAGCTGGGCGCCGATCCGCGGCGTCAACACTTGATCGACCAGATCCTGTTCGCGAGCACGATCGAGGAGGTCAACGCTGCTCTGCTGACCCGCCATGCCTGGCTGGTGGCGAATCCGGATGACATCGGCGTACTCGAGATCGGGGAGGTGTTGGCTTACCTCGAAGAGGACTTGGCTGAGCCGGAGGTGCCCAACGCCGTAACGGTCGCGGCACCTCCGTCCGAGCGGCGCGTACGGGATATCGTCGACGGCGCCGGCGTGAAGCCCCATTCGTAGGGGCGGCCCGACGGATCTGCCCTCAGCGGCCGCTGGTAAAGACTCGTGACCGATACTCGCGATTTCGTCGGCTACGGCCGCGTGCCGCCGCGGGCACCCTGGCCGGATGGGGCGCGGATCGCCGTTTCGTTGGTCCTGAACTATGAGGAGGGCTCCGAGCAGGCGATTCTGGATGGCGACCCGCGGAGCGAGGACACCGGGGAGGCGACGCGGGCGCAGCAGCCGGGCAAGCGGGACCTGGCGATGGAGTCGATGTTCGAGTACGGCAGCCGAGTCGGGGTCTGGCGGCTGCTGGACATCTTCGACCGGCAGGGGGTGCCGGCGACGGTCTTCGCCTGCGCGGTCGCCGTCGAGCGCAACCCTCAACTGGCCGATTACCTGCGGTCTGCGTCGCACGAGGTGGTGAGTCACGGCTACCGCTGGGAGGAGGTCTCGACGCTCGGCGAGGTGGTGGAGCGCGAGCATATCCGCCTGGCCGTCCAGTCGCTCGAGCGGACGATCGGGCGACGGCCGCTGGGCTGGTACTGCCGTTACGGGCCGAGCCAGTACACCCGTCGGCTGGTGGTCGAGGAGGGTGGCTTCGAGTACGACTGCGACAGCTATGCCGACGACCTGCCGTTCCTGGTCGACGTCGGCGGGCGGCCCTGGTGCGTCGTGCCCTACGCCCTCGACACCAACGACGGGCGTTTCTGGGGAGCGCCCCATTTCGGGCCGGCGGACGACTTCGGCGAGTATCTGAAGGACGCGTTCGATTGCCTTTACCGCGAGGGCGCGACGACGCCGAAGATGATGTCGGTCGGCTTGCACTGCCGAATCGCCGGGCGGCCTGCGCGCTCGGTGGCCGTCGAGCGCTTCGTCGAGTACGCCAAGAGCCACCCTGGGGTCTGGTTCGCCCGCCGCCTGGAGATCGCCCGGGCCTGGCGCCGCGCCTTCATCGAGGCCCCGAGCTCCCCTGATTGATCGGGCTTGGCCGCGAATCCCCATAGCGGGTGATGACATACGCGTGCATGGCGCTGGACCCGAGAGTTCGGCGGTCTCAGCCGATGAGCTGCAGCAGGCCGCCTACGATGTCATCGAGGTCACGTTCGCTCAGCTGGCCGAGGCGATCTCCCAGCCGATCAGTGAAGATCGTGCGGACCTGCGAGATCCTGACCCAGGACTGGCGTGGTAAGGTGTTGGGTGGTAGCTGCCAGGTCAGCGGATAGCCGACCCGCCGCGGCTGACTGGTCAGGGCCATGACGATGACCGTCTCGGAGCGGCTATTGAACAGCTCGTGACTGAGCACGAGGACTGGACGTCTGCCGCCCTGCTCGTGTCCACGGATCGGCTCGAGGTCGGCCCAGTAGACTTCTCCCCTCAGTACTCGGGCCAAGGCGCTTCTCCGGCGAGCCACTCTTCGGCCAGCGCACGCTCCTCGACGGGGTCCAGCTTGGCTAGCTCGCGCAGCAGCGAGTGCCGCCTGGCGCGGTCCTCGTGGAGCCTCGCTAGTCCGGCCTGGACCGCTCGACTGCGGTTCGGGAACTCTCCGGTGGCTACCCAGCGATCCACTTGCTCCAGGAGCTCCGCGTCGATCGTCACGGCTACCTTGCGTGCCACCATCAGCGTCCCCCGTCGGTAGGATGATTTATCATACTCTGACTCGCCCACGGATTGTCGTGCGGGTGCATGAGTGACCGCGGGCGGGGTGGTCGAGTCAGGTCCGCTCGGGGAGGTCGAGTAGGTCGAGGCCGCTGGCTTCGTCCCTGGCGCGGCGGATTTCGACGCCTTCGGTCCGGAGCGAGACCTCGAGGGTGGGGTGGACGACCAGGTCTTTGATGTGCCCGCCGAGCGTCGAGAAGTCGCGGCGACTGAAGACGCCGTGGATGTGGAGGAACGGCTCGTCGTCCTTGAGGGCGCTGTTGCCCTCGAAGCTGACCACTTCGAGCTGCTCCTCGAAATCGCGGAATTCGTAGGCGCGCGTGTCGGCATTCCAGTAGCCGAGCGTCGCCGCCCGGATCGCCCCGCAGCCGGTCAGGCTCGCGAACTCGATCTCCTCCGACGCGAGGAACCCGATCAGCGTCTCCGTCAAGCGCTCACCGCTCTCGAGACGGACGATGTAGCGGTCGCCGAACTGTTGAAATCGCACGCGCTGCTCCCTCAAAGTGGCCGCTCCCGAGATACTCGAAGTAGCCGAGAGTGGGCCAACCATGGTTCCGCTGGACTTCGTTGTGCTCGCGCTGGCCCGCGATGTTCTGGCCCAGCGGCGAGCGGAAGAACAACCCGAACACGACGATTCAGAGGTTGTTCTCGCGCCAGACGCGTCTCAGGATTCCTTTCCAGCGTAGTGGGTAGTGGACGATTACTACCACTACCCACTACCCACTCGTGTTACATCCAGTCGCGGTGGCGGAACCAGGCTGCCAGGCCGACCATGATCAGCAGCATGAAGGCGCACATCCCCAGGAAGCCGGCCCAGCCCCACGCCTCGTAGGTCGGCGAGAAGTTGGTCCCGAAGATGCTGGCTACCAGGGTCAGGGGCAGGAACACGGTGCCGGCGACGCTCAGGGCCTTGGTGATCTCGGTCAGGCGGTTGTTGACGGTGGCCAGGTAGGTGGAGATGGCGCCGTCGTTCAGGTCGCGCAGCCCCTCGACCATCGACTCGAGGCGGACCAGGTGGTCGTAGATGTCGCGGAAGTGGATGTGGATTTCCTGGCTGACCAAGGCTGGAAAGTCGCCGCGGGCCATGCGGTTGATGACGTCGCGCTGAGGAGCCATCAGGCGGCGGAGGCGGAGGGTGCAGCGCTTGAGCCCGACCAGGCGCTCCATCAAGGCGCGATCGGGAGACTCGATCGCCTCGTCCTGGAGCTCGGCGATCCGCTCGTCCATCGCCTCGACCGCCGGCAGGAGCTGATCGACCAGGGTGTCGAGCAGGGCATGGGTGAGCCAGTCCGGGCCGCGGGCTGGCAGCGGCGCCGAGCGCTCGCAGCGGCCGCGCGTCTCGGATACCGACGGGAGCGGCCGCTGGTGGAAGCTGACGACGTAGGACCGTCCGAGGTAGATGTTCAGCTCAGTCGTCTCCACCGACTCGGCCTGGAGGACCGTCTCGGGGGAGAAGGCGATGCCCTGGACGACCAGGAACAGGTAGTCGCCGTAGTCGTCCGCTTTGGGTGGATCGACGTACTGGTTGAGGCAGTCGTCGATCGTCAGGGGGTGGAAGTTGAAGACGTCCGCGAGGACGGCAACCTCATCCGGCTCGGCCGCCTCGAGGTCGACCCAGACGAAGGATTCGGGGGTGGCGAGCAATCGCGGCAGCTCCTCGGGGGGGCAGCGCTCGAAGCGATTGTCCCCCGCCCGCGCCAGGACCGTCAGCATGCCTGCTCCCTCACTCCGTGTCGGGAGCATTGTTGCACGGACGATGCCAGCCGCACCCGTCGAGGTCGGAGATCGTGGTACAGGTCTCGTGGACGGTCCGTCACAGCGCCGGCGAAGGTCACAGCAGAGCAGGCGTCCAGAGCACGGCCAGGATGGCCAGGATGAAGGCGACGAGGACGAGCTTGGTGATCCACTGGAGGCGGGCGAGCAGGTCGCTACGCTCCTGGACCAGGGCGGGCGCCACGCCCAGGATGACCAGGTTCAAGCCTGACGCGAGCACGACGTAGAGCGGTGTCCGTAGCTCCCCCGGGGTGATGGCGGGCAGGTAGGACGTCACTGCGAATCCGAGCCAGCTCGTGGCCGACAGGCGGTAGGCCGGGGTGTGGCCGAGCGCCAGGCCGACGTGGAGGGCGTCGCGGGGCTGGAGTCGCCCCGACGGGATCGGCCGCGACGGCTGAGCCGTGGCGTCGATCGGGGCGTCGAAGTAGTCGTTGACGGCGAAGACGGCCTGGGCCAGAAGGGTCCAGCCAGCGGCGAGCCCGACGACTGCCGCCGGCGGCTACGCGCCGCCGGCGCCGCTCAGCCGCGGGCCCAGCAGGGCGAGCAAGCCGGCCGCTACGCTGGTGCTCGGGCGTGTGACCTCCAGCAGGGCCAGCAGACGCTCCCATCGCGAAGGCTGGTCGGCGGCGGTCCGAGCTCGGATGACGGTGCTCCTACCTGGGCGTGGCGAGCAGCATCGTCGCGACGGAGGCGACGACCAGTCCCAGGTAGAGCATGGTCGGGTAGCTGTAGACGCGGACACCGGGCCAGCGGATCAGGACTGGGCGCATCGATCGACCCTGCCGGTTGCGACTTCGCGCCGAGCTCCCGTCAACAGCCGGAGTGGACGTCGCCCGCGGGCCAGCCGGGGATTGAGGCTCGGATTCGCGACCCGCCGGATCCGCGGTTTCCATCCGCCAGGGTAGAGCTGTCGCTCGCCGAGCCGCTCGAGCACGAGCTGCTTGCTCGCCTGGTCGAGGAGCAGGACGAGCCCGGCAGCGAGGAGTAGCTCTGCTGTCACGATTCGCTCCTACTCGCCGCCCTTGTCGGGCCCCCCTGGCGCCGATGGGGCCGCTCGGCTGCCGAGGGACTTGCCCTGGAGGAAGAAGAGGAGGTAGTCGGGACCGCCGGCTTTGGAGTCGGTGCCGCTCATGTTGAAGCCGCCGAAGGGGTGGACGCCCATCAGGGCGCCGGTCGACTTGCGGTTGAAGTAGAGGTTGCCAACGTGAAACTCGCGCCTGGCCCGCCCGAGCCGTTGGGCGTCGCGGCTGTAGAGCGAGCCGGTCAGACCGTATTCGGTGCCATTGGCGATCTGGAGGGCCTCCTCGAAGTCGCGGGCGCGGATGACTGAGAGGACCGGGCCGAAGATCTCCTCCTGGGCGATCCGTGCCTGGGGGCGCACATCGGCGAAGATCGTCGGGGCGATGAAGTAGCCTTCGTCGCCAAGCTTGTCGCCGCCGAGCATCAGCTCGCCTTCAGCCTTGCCGAGCTCGATGTACTCGAGGATCTTGCGCTCGGCGTTCGCGTCGACCACGGGGCCGATGGTGTTGTCGGGGTCGGTCGTGTCGCCGACCTGGAGGGCCCTGGCTCGCTCGACGAGCTGCTGGAGAACCGGCTCGTAGACCTGGTCGACAAGGATGGCCCGCGAGCCGGCCGAGCACTTCTGGCCCTGAAAGCTGAAGGCGCCGGCGACGATGCCCTCGGCGGCGGCCTCGAGGTGGGCGGTCTCGTCGACGACGACGCCGTTTTTGCCGCCCATCTCGAGCTGGATCCGCTTGAGCCAGACTTGACCAGGCTGGACCCTGGCGCCGCGCTCGTTGATCCGGATGCCGACCTCTCTGGAGCCGGTAAAGGCGATGAAGCGGATACGGGGGTGGTCGACCAGGGCGTCGCCGATCCGGCCGCCGGGGCCGGTCAGATAGTTGATCACACCGTCCGGCAGGCCGAGCTCGCGGCCCACTTCCAGGAGTAGGTCGACCAACCAGGCAACGGTGGTGGCCGAGACGCTGGCGGGCTTGACGACGACGGTGTTGCCGGCGACGATGGCGGCGGTCATCATGCCGGTCGTCAAGGCGAGCGGGAAGTTCCAGGGCGAGATGATCGCGCCGACGCCGAGCGGGACGTAGAAGAAGGCGGTCTCCTCGCCGGCGAGGGGGGTGAGCTGCTGGGGCTCGTCCAGGCGGAGCATCTGACGAGCGTACCACTCCATCAGGTCGACCGCCTCGGCGCTCTCGCCGTCGGCCTCGGCCCACGACTTACCGACCTCGTACACCATCAGGGCGCTCAGGTCGTGGCGACGCTTGCGGATGAGCGCGGCCGCGCGGAACAGGAGCTCGGCCCGCTCTCGGGCCGGCGTCGCCGACCAGGCGGGAAAGGCCCGCTCGGCGGCTTCGACGGCCGCGTTCACGTCTTCGGGCGTGGCCGTCACGTGGGTCCCGACGATCTGGTCCGGGTGGGCCGGGTTGATCGAGTCGAAGGTCTCTGGGTGGCTGACTGCATGGCCACCGATGACGAGCGGATAGCGTCGGCCGAGCTGGCCGCGGACGCGGTCAAGGGCGGCCCGAAAGTCGGCCTGGGCGGCCGAGCCGGAGAAGTCGGTCTCCGGCTCGTTGCGGAAGTGCGGGATCAGCGTGGTCATGGCTGGTCATGCCTCCGAGCGACTCGTCGTAGGGGCGACCGGTCGGTCGCCCGTCATCCGTCGCAGCGATGTGAGGGTGACCGGTGGTCGCCCCTACACCGGGTGCCTGTGGCCTTTAGAGTACTACGTCCGCGAGGTGGGCCAGCCAAGACGTCTCGCGGCGCCGTGATCTCGGGCGACCACGTCGGGGGGAAGATGGTCGCAGAGGAGCGCCGCCGGCCCTACGCGGTGGGAGCGGCGGCGCGGACGCGCTCGAGGGCTTCGGTGAGGGTCCGGGCCTCGGCGTCATCGAGGTGGCGGGCGAAATGCTCGGCGATGCCACGGGCGTAGATCGGCCAGGCTCGGCGTAACGCAGCCAGGCCGTCGGCGGTCAGTACGGCGAAGGCGCCGCGGCGATCGGTCGGGCAGGCCTCACGGCGGAGCAGGCCCTCGGCCTCGAGGCGGTCGACCAGGCGGGTGAGTCCGCTGCGGCTGAGGACGACGGCGCTGGCGAGCTCGTGCATCCGCCGCCGCCGGTCTGGGGCCTCGGCGAGGGCTAGCAGGACGTCGTAGGAGCTGAGTGGGAGGCACTCGGCCGCCGCGAGCTCGCGCTCGAGGACGTCGATCAGGGTGGCGTGGGCGTTGAGGAAGGCGCGCCAGGCGGCAAGCCTCGGCTCGGTAAGGCCGAGCGTCTCGCCTGAGCCGCTCTCGGTGCGCCTCGTTGCCACGCGGGAAGTATAGCGTGGAAGTAGTTGCATGCGCAACGAGAACGTGCTAGACTCATCATAGTTGCGTATGCAACTGGTGTTGGAGCAACTAGCGAGAGATGAGGCCAGGGACGGGTCGAGGCTCTTGACCGACGGTCGTCTCGGCGGCGCGTCGACGATCAGCTCAAGCTGGAAAGGAGGTCTTGCCGCCAGAGCAGTCTAGCGCCGCGGCCGTCGGATCGCGGGAATGAATCGGTGGACCGACACGATATTCAGGAGGACCAGACTATGGTTACGAAGATCACTCGAGACGCGCTCGAGGCCAAGCTCGAGCGGGGCGAGGACATCGTCCTCGTCGAAGCGCTGCCGCCGATGTACTACGAGGACGCCCACCTGCCCGGGGCCATCAACATCCCGCACGATCGGGTCGACGAGCTTGCTCCGAGCCTGCTGCCGAACAAGTCCGCCCAGATCGTCGTCTACTGCGCCAACGCCCCGTGCCAGAACTCCGGTATCGCTGCCCGACGCCTGGCGTCGCTCGGCTACACTGACGTGCTCGATTACGACGACGGCAAGCAGGACTGGATCGAGGCGGGCCTCCCCGTCGAGCGCGGGGCGCCCATGCCGGCGCGCTAACCTCGGCGACGACCGAAGCGTAGGGGCAGGGTGTCCTCATCCTCTCGGATGGCGAGAAGGGCGGGGAGACCCCGCCCCTACGGATCGCTAGCCGAACCTGTCTGGGGGGCGGTCCGAGGACTGCCCCCTCCTTGTACTGTCTGGCACCTGCCCTTTCGGACAGGGCGGCGCCTGCCCTCCCGACCGATTCCGCCACGGGTCGGATCGCAGCACACTTTGACCAGGGCTGTGATCTGATATCTGGCGCGCCGACTGGTGCGCCGCCCTGGAGGAATCGAACGATGAAGCTACAAAGAAGGGTTGCGCTGATCACCGGCGCGTCGCGCGGGCTGGGACTCGAGATCGCGCGACTGTACGCGGCGCGCGGGGCTCGGCTGATCCTCACGGCACGTGGCGCGGCCGCGCTCGAAGCGGCGGCCGAGGAGCTGGGTCGCC
>JACCZL010000259.1 GCA_013695975.1 Chloroflexota bacterium | reverse complement strand
ATGGGCAAGATCGTCGAGTGCGGCTCGCTCGTCGCCCTCCCACGCGCCTCGGACGGCGTCCTGGCCGAGATCTGGGACGACCACTTCCTGATCCGCCCGGCTGACCCCGCCAAGCGCTGCACCGTCGACACCGTCGCCGCCCACACCCTCTACGAAAAGTCCGATCCCTACAATCTCGGGATGCCCGGTGGGCGGCTCGATCTGACCGAATCCCGCTTCGAACGGCACGACGACCGCACGGTTCGGGTCTCGGGCAGTCGCTTCGTCCGGTCCGACGAGTACTTCGTCAAGCTCGAAGGCGCCGCCCTGGTCGGTTATCGGAGCATCTGCCTGGCCGGTGTGCGCGACCCAATCCTCATCGAGCGACTCGACGACGTCCTCGAACGGGCCCGCGCCAAAGTAGCCTCCGACCTGGCAGGGCTGGTCTCCGACGACGGCTACCATCTCCTCTTCCGCGTCTACGGCCGAGACGGCGTGATGGGCGACCTGGAGCCCTATGCCGGACCGCCGCCCCACGAGCTCGGCCTGGTCATCGAAGTCGTGGCCGACAGCCAGCAGACCGCCGACACCGTCTGCGCCCTGGCTCGCTCGGCGACCCTCCACCTCGGCTACGAGGGCCGCCTGGCGACCGCCGGCAACCTTGCGTTCCCGTACTCGCCCGCGGAGTTTCCGGCCCCACCGGCCTACGAGTTCATCGTCTACCATCTGCTACGGCTGACCGACCCCTGCGAGCCGTTCCCGGTCACCTGGGAGACGCTGTGACCGCCCCGCCGACCGTCAATCTGCGATCCCTTGCCACGGTCATCCGCAGCAAGAACGCCGGCCCCTTCCGGTTCACCCTCGACATCCTGTTCCGCGACGCCGAGACCTACCGACGTCTCAAGACGAGCGGCGCGATCACGCCCGAGCTGATCGCCGGCCTCTATCGTCTCCCCGCCGATCGGGTGACCGACTTCGTCTGGTTCGACCCCGGCCGAGCGCTGAAGATCACCCTGGTCCGCCCGGTCAGCTCCGGAGCCCCAGGCGACACCGATGTCTACGGCGCCCAGCAGCACGCCCCGCTCCTCGGCCTGGAGCTGCCGACCGAGCTGCTCGCCGACTGACCGCTACGACGCCGCGGCGACCGGCAGCAGATCGACCGCCTCGGGCAGGACCGCCGAGATCAAGCCGATCCGCTGACGCGCCTGCTCGAACTCCTCGGGGGTGACGCAGATCAAGTCCATCGGCGCGTTGCCGCCCACTTCGTAAAAGAGCTGCCGAAGCCCGATCGGGCGTTCGAACCGGGAGACAGATTCGAAGCGCTGGGCCACGACGATCAGGTCGTAGTCACTATCCCAGTACGCCGTGCCACGGGCGTGAGATCCGAATAAGAGCACCCGCTCGGCGCCCAGCTCGCTGCGCAGTCGCTCGGCGAAACGGAGCAAGGCCGGGTCGAGCGCTAGCTGATCTCGCTGCTGACCCAAGCCACTATCCTCCGAGCGGCGTCTATATGGCTGGTCGCCCGCTGCTTGTCGACCGCGTCGACGGGCGGCAGCCCTTGATCATCAGGATACCGCGCGAGATCGAAGGCGGGGTTCAGATTCTCAAGATCCTCCTCGACTGGGCCAGGTACGTCGAGTCGTGCGCCCAGCAGCGTCAGATCGTGGGTGCGGGAGGCCAGTTGTTGATGCCGCTCCACATGTAGAGCCTTGAGCGCCTTTTCAGCCGCCTGCTGCGCAAACCAGGACACGGCGTAGAATTGACCAGCCGCCATGTTCACCTCGGCCGTGTACAAGTCGGCCTCGGCCTGTCTCCACCACGGCACTGTCTCTGCTCGCATACCCCGCCGACCGCAGTATAGCCAGGTCAGCGACGGGTCGCCTCGCTCACAACCGTCACGTGGCCGTTGGCGAGGCCGACCGCGCCGCCACGCCGCTCCCGTCCGCGCCGTTGGGGCCGCGGACAGCGTCGACCTGGCGCTCGAGCTCCCAGACTTGGCGGCGGAGGCGGCGGACTTCCTGGAGGCGCTCCTCGGCTTCCTGCTTCGGGTCCTTCAGGAAGCGGAGCGGCTCGCGCGGCTCCGGCTGGACCGCCTCGTACTGGACCGGCCAGCGGAGGTCGTAGTAGCCCTGCATCTGGGCCGCGTGGAGCGTCCAGTACGGGTCGCGGAGGTGCGGGCGGGCCAGGACGCACAGGTCGGCGCGGCCAGCGACCAGGATGCTGTTGACCTCGTCGTAGGTCGTGATCGCCCCAACCGTCATGGTCGGGAC
>JACCZL010000256.1 GCA_013695975.1 Chloroflexota bacterium | reverse complement strand
TCCGCCCGACCAGGGTCACCACCTGCCCCTGCTCCAGCCGAAAGTCGAGCTCCCGCAGAACCTGCGCCTCGCCATACCACGCGGACAGCCCCTCGACGCTAAGCATGGGCCTCACCCAGGTACGCCTCGATCACCCGCGCGTCCTGGCGGACCGTCTCGTATGGGCCCTCGACCAGGATCGTCCCGTACTGGAGCACGGTGACCCGATCGGCCAACTCCGCGACCACACCCATGTTGTGCTCGACCAGCACGACCGTCCGCCCGGCGCGGACCCCACGGACCAGGCCGATGATCCGGTCGACATCTTCGATCCCCATCCCGGCGGTCGGCTCGTCGAGCAGGAGCAGGGTCGGCTTGAGCGCCAGGACGAGGGCCAGCTCGAGGGCTCGCTTCTGGCCGTAGGGGAGGCTGTGGACCTCGCGCTCGGCCAGCTCGACCAGGCCAACCTGGCCCAGCAAGCCGAGCGCCTCGTCGCGGAAGCGGCCGAGGACGCCCTCGGGCAGCCAGAAGCGGTAGCCGAGGCTGGTCGCCGACTGGAGCGCCAGGGCGACGTGCTCGAGGACGGTGAGCTGCTCGAACAGGCTGGTGATCTGGAACGAGCGCCCCATCCCCCGACGCGCCATCTGCTCCGGCGGCAGGCCGGTGACGTCCTGACCACGAAACGTGATCCGACCGCCGCTCGGCGGCAGGAAGCCGGTGAGCAGGTTAAAGAGGGTCGTCTTGCCGGCCCCATTCGGGCCGACCAGGGCGTGGACCGTGCCCTCCGCGACCTGCAGGCTGACGCCGTCGACCGCGCGGAAGCCGCGAAAGTCCTTGGTGAGCTCGTTGGTCTCCAGGATCGGCATCGATTTGTCCCATAGGGCCGTCTCGCAAGCTGCCCCTCAGGATGCTCCAGATATCCAGGTGGGCTTAGCATAACATCCGACACAGCGCTGTCAAGAGCTAGCGCGACGGGGTACTGGTCTAGCGCCCCACTCGCGTTATACTCGCGGCCATCGCTCCTCCAGCAAAGGGCAACCGGATGCGTAAGTACACGCGCGAGCACGAGCTGATCCGAGCCTGGGCCGAAGCGCGTAGCGGGAGCCCGGCCAGGGTGCGCAGCGTGGGCCTGCGCACCGATGGCGCCACCGTGCTGCGGATCGCGTTCGGCCCCCTGCCGCCGACCTGGGAGCCGCTCGACTGGGACGCGTTCTTCCAGGCCTTTGACGAGAACGACCTGGCCTTCCTGTACGAGGAGAACCCTGGCAGCCGGATCTGCAAGCTGGTCAAGGGCCACACCCTCAGCGAGGACAGGGCTCTGTAGGGGCGACCGGCCGATCGCCCCTACGATGAGAATTGGCTCTGGACCGCGGCGTCCTTGGCGCGGACCGACTCGGCCAGGTCGGTCTGGAACCGCTCCATCGCTCGGCGCAGCGCCGGGTCGGCCTGGGCGAGGATGCGGACCGCTAGCAGGCCGGCGTTGCGGGCCCCGCCGATCGCGACCGTCGCGACCGGGATACCGGACGGCATCTGGACGATGGACAGGAGGGCGTCGAGGCCACCCAGCGACGTCGCGGCGATCGGCACGCCGATCACCGGTAGCGAGGTCAGCGCGGCCAGCACACCAGGCAGATGGGCCGCCCCACCGGCCGCGCCGATGATGACCCGCAGGCCACGGTCGGCCGCCGCCCGGGCATACTCCAGCGTCTCGTCCGGCGTGCGGTGAGCCGACAGCACCCGCACCTCGGTCGGCACTCCAAACTCGATCAGGACGTCGATGGCGGGGCGCATCGTGTCAAGGTCGGAGTCACTGCCCATGACGATGCCGACGACAGGACTGCCACGCAAGGGGCTAGCGGAGTCCATCACGGCCGCGAGTATACACCCGGTCGGGGCTCTGGATGTCCGGGTTTACGGTCCGCTGCTGTCGTCTGGAACCCGCGGCCCGCGCCTGGGGCGGTCCTCGTGCCCCGGTCCTGTTGCTTGGTCGGGCGGGCGCCGATCGGCGTCGGCCAGGCCCCGTTCGTCGATCTCGACGTCGCCGCGCGTGTCCACCCGCAACTGCTCGCGGCGGATCGTCTCCTCGATGCGGACCACGTCATCGACCCGGCTCGGTCGGACCGCCACCTCTTCCGTGACGAAGGCCTGCTTGTCGACCGTCACGTCCTCGGCGCGGACCGGCAGTCGGATCGTCAAAACGTTGCCCAATGACTGACGGTCCGCTTCCAGGGCGAGGGTCCGCCTCGTCAGCTCCGGGATGTCGAAGCCGAGCGCGCTCGACCCGGGACCGGGGGCTTGCGCCTCGCCGCCGGCCGTCGCCACCACGCCGGGCTCAGTCAACCGAGCACCCCGGTACCAGCCGGAGACGATTCGGCCGGCGATGCCGCTCCCGCCCAGACCCATCGACACGCCGAGCGCCAGGGCCAAGGCCACGACCAGGCCAGTGAACAGGGTGTTCACCAGGGTCTGGCCGATGCCGACCTGGTCGACCGCCGCGACGATGCCGAAGCCCCAGACAGCGACGCGGGCGATGCTCGCCAGCAGCTCCGGATTGCCGAAGCCGGCCTGGGCCGTTGCCCCGCGCACCAGGCCGTGCAGCGCATTGGCCGCCAGTCCGGCCAGCACCAGCGCCACCAACGCCACCACCAGATTCGGTAGCCAGAGCAGGAGCTGCTCCAGCACGCTCGATACGGCCGGCAATCCCAGGGCGTCGAAGGCGGCCACCAGGGCAATCAGCCGCACAAACCACTTCACCGCGTCCGCCACGACCCCGGCGGCATCTGCCCTGACGCCGGTCTGCCGAACAAAGCCGGCGAAGCCGGACCGCTCGGCCAGGTCGTCGAAGCGAACCGCCCGGAGGAGGGCGGCGACAGCGGTCGCCAGCAGCCCGGCGACGATCCAGCCAACGATCAGAATGACGACGAAGCCGATGATCTTCGGGATCGCCCCGAAGAACAGGGCCATCGCCGCCGCGAAGGAGGTCAGGATCGCCTCGCCCCAGTCGCGCACCGGTGTCATCGCTCTCTCCTCCTCGGCGGCCTAGCGGTCGGAATCGGTCGGGAACCGCTCGTGGACGAGGCCGGTGTTGTCCGGATCCTCCACGACGAGCCGGTCGCGGCGCAGCGTGTCCTCGAAGAGCCGGGTCTCAGTCGTCCCAACGCGTCGGATCTTGAGGTGCTCGCGCAGGACCAGCCGCTTGACCATCACCAACTGCTCCTCGTAGAGCGGGACGTAAAGGACGCCATCCTCCTCCCAGGGCGGCACCCGCTCGCTGACGACCTGGCCGATCGGGACGTGCTCGACTTCGACCTCCTCGCGGAGGGCCTCGACTTCGAGTCGCCCGGGGATCTCCTCGACCTCGGTGCGGATCTGGATCTGGCCGACCTCCCGCATCTCCTTGTGCGGGACGAGCTGCTCCTCACGCAGCTCGAGGGTCTGCTCGCCCTCCTCGAGGGTGCTCACGTCGCCCGTGGCGTGCTCCATCTCCCAGGCCTCGCGGACATCGCCGCGGAGGCCGTTCCAGCCGCCGGCATCCTGGCCGTACCCCTGGCGTCGGGCCCAACCGGCGTGGTCTGCGCGGAGCTCCGGCTCGACCTCGTCCCAGGCCCGCCCGTGATAGCGCGGGTCGCGGGACATCTCGTAGCCGTAGCGATAGCCAGGCTCGGCTTCTCCCCAGTGACGGCCCGAGCCTCCGTGACGCCGCTCCCAGGCCTGCCGAAACCTCGTAGCGACCTGGTCCCAGGCGGTCGTGACCATGACGCGCTCCTTCCCTGGGATACGACCTGCGCCGAACGGGTCAGCAAAGCAAGCGCGGCGCCAGCCGAAGCATCCCAGCCGGCTCAAGATGCAAGAAGGGTGCCAATTGGTGCGCGCTCGACAGGACCTACACCGCGGCGGCCTCGACAGCGGTCAGGATCTCCGCGGCAGCGCGCGCCTCGTCCGGGCTGCAGGCGCGGAACGCCGTCCGGCAGAGACCCGTCGCGATGACGCCGCGGCGGACCAGCTCGGCCTTCATCGCGGCGATGCTCGAGCCGACCTGCGAGGCGCCACGGACGACGCCGCTCAGGCGGCTCGTCTCCATCAGCCGCTCCTGGTCCCGAGCGGCTCGGTCCAGGTCGCCACGACGGGCCGCTTCATAGATCGATACGCACAGCTCGGGCGCGACGTTGGCCGCGCCGGGAATCGACCCCTGCCCACCCATGTACACGCTGAGATCGATCAGCGAGAGCGTGCCCAGGTAGCAGCGCAGGTCGACCCCATCCGCCTTCGTGTCGACAAGGACGCGACGATACCACTCGAGGTCGTTCTGGCTGTCCTTCAGCCCGACGATCACCCCGTCGGCCGCCAGCCGACGCACGACGGCCGGGTCGACCTTGACCTTGACCGTCTGGGGGATGTGGTAGAGCAGGAGCGGCCGCTCGACGGCCCGCCCGACCGTGCGGAAGTAGGCCTCCAGCTCGTCCTGGCTGTTCGCGAAGTAGTAGGGCGCGGTCGGCGCGAGGAAGTCGGCCCCGGCCCGCACCGCCCGCCGCCCGTGCTCGATCGTCAGC
>JACCZL010000252.1 GCA_013695975.1 Chloroflexota bacterium | reverse complement strand
GCGCTGGTGGCCGCGGCGCCGCCGTTCGAGCGCGCCCATGAGTCGTTCTACGGCTTGAGCGGTGATGCGGCGATCGCGTCGCGCCAGGCGGCGAAAGCGGAGCACTCGCGGCTGGCTGACGCGATCTATTTCGTCGGCGACGACAGCCGCTCATCGGCAGTGGCCTACCTTCGGGGCCTGGCCTATCCGACGATCCGCTGGTTTGACGGGGCACGGGGACTGGTTTTGCCGCCAGCGGGCGAGCGGGGGTTGTACGTCCTGCCGGATCGAGCGGCGGCCGACTTCGCACGGCGCTGCCTCGGGGATGGGACGATCATCGCCCGCGAGCTGGACCCCCCGACCGGGGCCCGGGTCGACCTGGCGCTGGCCGGACCCGAGGACAGTCCGTGCGGCGTGTCGCAGCACGGCCTGGACGTGCCTTTCGAAGGGGTCGCACGCCTGCTCGGGTTTGACGCTCCGGGCTCCGCTGAGCCCGGCCAGCAGATCGAAGTGACCCTGCGCTGGGAGGCACTCGCCACGCGGGCCACTCGCTCGCGCGCGTTCGTCCGACTGGTCGACCGCCACGGCCAGATCGCCGGCCGCCAGCCTGGCGAGGCGGGGGGCCAGGTCGAGGCAGCGGTCTATCCCAGCGCGTCCTGGCGAGCGGGCGAGGTAGCTATCGGCACTGCCCGCTTGGAGATCGACCCGACCCTGGCGCCGAGCGAGTACTTTTTCGAGCTGGGGTTCACGATGGGCGGCGGGCTGGCGTTGGTCGCGGACGATGGCGCGCTTGCTCGACGTGGCCAGCAGGTCGTGCGTGGCGGGGCGCTGCGGGTCGTCAGTCGCTCGACGCCGCTCGCTCCCGACGGGCTGCCGATCACGCTCCCGGCGAGCGCCCAGTTCGGGGGGGTGCGGCTGCTCGGGGCGTCGCTCGACGGGGACACGCCCCGCGCTGGCGACCCCGTCTTGCTGACGCTTTTCTGGCAGAACGCGGGCGGTCGGCTGGCTGAGCAGGAGGTGAGCATCGTGGTCCGGGAGCTATCCGGCAACGCGCTTCGGGCGTGGCGTGGGGGTCCTGTCGACGGGACCTATCCGACGACCGCCTGGAAGCCCGGCGAGATCGTCCGAGATAGCCACAGCCTGGTCCTTCCAGCGAGCGTGCCTGCCGGCCCACTGGAGCTGGTTGTTGGGCTCGCGGGACCGGGCCAGGAGCCGGAACGGTACGAAACGCTTTCCCAGTTGAACCTTCGGCCGATCACCCGCCAGTTTACGCAGCCGAGCATCCGAACACTCGAGGAGTTGCGCTTCGGCGACCTGGCGCGGCTGGTCGGCTACGAGCTGAAGGACCGGCGGCTCAAGCCGGGCGACAGTCTCGAGCTGAGGCTGGTCTGGCAGGCGCTGGCCGAGACGCTGGAGGGCTACACGGTCTCGGTCCAGCTCCAGGCGTCCGACGGGCGCACCGTCGCTCGACACGACGCCGCGCCTTCGAACGGACGGCGACCGACGACTGGCTGGCTCGCCGGCGAATTCGTCGAGGACGAACACCGGGTGCAGATCCCTCGGCAGACCGAGCGCGGGCGCTACCGTCTGGCGGTGGCGGTGTATCAGCCTGAGAGCCGGGAGCCGCTGCTCGGCCCGAACGCCGGCGGGCAGGTGGTTCTCGGGACTGAGGTCGTGGTGGAGTGAGGCTGGCCAGCGTCGCTGCGCTCGCGTACTTGCTCGCGCCGGGTCACCCGCTGGGCTGGTTGACGGGCATCCCGTTGGGCCCGCTGTCATTGGCGTGCGTGGTGATCGTCGGCGTGCTTGTGTTTGCCTTCTGGCCGTCCCGCGAGGGCGGAGCGTCTCGATTGATGGGAGCATCGGTGGAAGAGGCCGGGCTTCTCGGCAGGGCGTTGGCTTGCCTGGAGAGGGCGCACGCCGCGCGCCCCTACGTGGTGGCACTGGGCGCGATGATCGTCGCCAAGGTGCTACTGGGCCTGCTGGCGCCGGCCCACGGGTTGCCGGGCTGGTACTACGCGAACGGACGGTTTCAGGGGGCGCCGGAACGGTCGACGGAGTTTCCGCGCGAGGCGGCGACGCGGCGGGACCGCGAGCTGGACTTTGGCGGCGACGAGTTCCCGGTGTACTTTCTGAATGACAGCCAGCGCTTCAACTTCTTTGGCGCGGAGGCTGACCGGCGGCGGAACCTGCCGTTTTCGGTCCGCTGGCAGGGGACGCTCTATGTGCCGACCGAGGCCAGCTACCGATTCTGGCTGACGGCGTCCGGACCGGGGACATTGGGGGTCGATGGCCGTCAGATCGCGGCCGTGGACGCGGATGGGAGCCAGACGACCGCGGTCGAGGCGCAGCTTGGGCCCGGGTCCCACCAGCTCCAGGTCACCTATGCCCGCCGTCCTCCGAGGTCGGGCCAGCTCAAGGTCGAGTGGGAGCTCGATGGTCGCCGCCAGGTGGTCGGCGCGCCGTACCTTTTCGCCTCCCCGCTCGACGCGGCGGCGTGGGAGGGCGACCGTGCCGCCGTCCTCGCGGCTCGAGCCGTGGACGGCCTCTTCC
>JACCZL010000239.1 GCA_013695975.1 Chloroflexota bacterium | reverse complement strand
GCCGCCCGAGGTCCGCATCTACCACTTCCCCGGCACTCAGCATGGCCTGGGCGTCGTGCCCCTGATCGACTTCAACGAGGGCGACGGCTGCCGGGGCGCCAACCCCTTCAACGCCGTCGACTACTCCCCGCTCCTGCGCGCCACGCTCGTCAACCTCGGCCGCTGACGATCCGCCTCCTTGAAGCTTGGAGCCGGGGCCAGTGAGAGGGGACAAGATGCCGTGGAGCGGCCATGGTGGAGGCGGTCGTGAATCCCGAGCGACGCTCTGCGAGACTGTCCGCGGAGCTCCTCACGCTGGAGGGCGATGCCCTGCGTCTGTGGCGTGACGCTGACGAACGGAGACAGGCGCTCGAGGTGTTGGTGGGCGCGTGGGAACGCGGGAATTCGGACGCGCTTCGATCGGCGGTGCAGCGGTGGGACGACGCTGTTGTTGCAGGTCTTCAGGTGCTCGGGCTCCCACGCGGGCCGATCGCCGATATCGTTGTGGAGAGCTTCGGTCGCACCTGGCTCGGGCGCAAGGCTCCCAACTGTCTCCTGCTCATCGATGGTGACGTACTGAGGAGCGCTGTCCGTAGTCGCCAATCGCCCGACGAGGTTTTCCGGACTTGGGTCCATGAGTCGTTGCATGGACGAGCGCCGTTCGTCCTCTCGGACGTCAGGCGGCACTACGAGACCAGGGGTTACGAAGAGGGTCTCGTGGAGGGCCTGGCGAGGGTCATCACGAGGGACAGGGCCGGCATGGACATCGTGGAGGGGCCGTATACTCACTACGTGCGAGCGTATGAGGCTCTGGCATCTGTCGTCGGGATTGAGGTCGAAGATCTCTGGCGGACGCTTTGGCATCATCCGGCCGGCGTCGTCCGCGATGCTTTCGTCGGCGCGGTCGACGAAGAGTGGAACCGGGCGATCGGACTGCGCTTGTCCAGGAGTCAGGAAGCCCGATTGTTGGCGGTGGCGGACCGCATGTTCGATGTCGCCGAACAGCGTGCAACGGTCGGCGACGTGCGGCTCCTGCACGATCGGTGGAGGCTGGCGTTCCGATGACACCGCGCGAGTTCGTGGATCAACTTACATTGCTCTGCACAACCGGCCGAGATGAGGAGGCCTTGGCCTTGTCGGAACGAATGGGGCCGGTAATGACGGAGAAACTCGCTCGCGAACTGAGCCGCGAGGAGTTCTGGGCGGTGCTGGCTATGATGGAAGGCGCCCAACTGGCTGTCGACCTTTTGGAAGCCGCGGACGAGCAGCAGCGGCCCACGTCAGTTGGACACGCCGTGGCTCTTGAGTGAACCACGATTTACAGTGACCAAGCACGATCGGGGCCGACACCCTGCCTGGAACCGTGGCTGGCCGCCCAAGCGAGGATGAGCGAAACTCCGGTACTCGCGGCGATCATGAACAGTCGGCGGGACTGGGAAGTCGTTCTCTGCGACCGCTGATACCGGATCCCGGCCGAGAGCACTCCTTGTGGTAGCGCGACGCGCGCCGAAGGAACGCGAGGCTCTCGGCGGCGCGGCGGTCGGCTTCGTGGGAGTGGCGGCTGAGCTCGACGCCGAGATGGCCGGCGTAGCCGGCGTTGATGAAGGTCTGGAGGATCGGCGGGAAGTCGATCTCGCCCTCGCCGAAGGGGAGGTGCTCGTGCTTCCGGTCGCGGATGTCCTCGATCTGGACGTGGTCGGGATGCTCCTCCGCCAGGACCCCGGCTATGACGGCCGCTGGGGGCTTCGACTCGGTGCAGACGACGTGCCCGACGTCGAGCGTCAGGCCGAGGGCGGGACCAACGCGCGCCTGGAGCGAGCGGTAATCCTCCAGCGACTCGATCAGGTGGCCGGGTTCCGGCTCGAGCGCGATCCGCACGTCGCGGGTCGCTCCGTGGTGGCAGAGGGTCGCGAGACCTTCGTCCAGCCAGGCAAGGGCTTGTGCCGGGTCGACTTCGGGCCGGCGGACGCCGGTGCAGAACACCAGGCAGCGGGAGCGGAGCTCAGCGGCGAGGTCGATGGACGCCTCGAGGAAGCGTTGGCGCAGGGCGCGACCCTCGGGGTCGGGATGGAAGAGGCTCGGCTCGAATCGCTCGTCGCTGAGTGCCAGGGGAACACCGGCCCCGACGACGACGTCAAGCCCCGTCTCTCTTAGGGCCGCCTGAATGTCCCGGAGCTGGGTGGGCGAGCCACGGAGCGGGTCGTAATGCTGCTCGAGTAGGGACAGCTCGACGGCGTCGTACCCAAGCCTGGCGAGCAGACGAATGGCGCTCGGGCCGTCGTGCTCGCGGAGGCCGTTGGTGTTGTAGGCGAAGCGCAGGGCTGGCTCGGCGGGTCGCGGCATCGAGAGAGACTATAGCCCCGGGGGGTGCGGTTCAGATTCTTGCGCTAGGTGGCGGAACGGCCGGGTCCGCGTGTAGGGGCGCACGCCGTGCGCCCCTACATCCAGCGTCGTCCTCAAGACTTTGAACCGCACCCGCCCTCGGGTTATGAATCTGACCGGCTGGCTGCTACGATCTAAGCGCGTCGCTCCACGCTTCGGGGGGCGGGGTCGTAAGGGAGCGTGTCGTAGTGACCAGATCGATCACCCTGGCAGTCGTGCCCGCGATGGCTGCGCTGCTGCTGAGCCTGCTAGCCGGCTGCGTCCGGGCGCAACCGCTGCTCCCCCAGGTCTCCCTCTCGCGGCCCATCCTCACGCCGTCGAGCTCCGATCGGGTGGAGCTGCGGTATACCCTGAGTCGGCCGGCCCGGGTCGACCTGGCCCTCCGGATCCAGAATGGGGAGCAGGTGGCGCTCCGTTCGGACGAGCCGCGGCCCGCGGCCGGAGCCTACGTGTACGCGTTCGATGGCACCTACCCGAGGGAGGAGAATCCCGACGAGCGACGAGTGCTGCCAGATGGCGCCTATCAGCTCCTGCTCGGTGCCCGCGATGGATCCGGACAGCGCGAGTCGGCGGCGGCCGAGGTCACGATTCAGGGCGCTGATACGGCGCCGCCGCGCGTCGAGGATCTGGTGGTTTACCCGTCGACGATCTCGCCGAACTTCGACGGCGTCGACGACCTCGCCGCGATTACCTATCGTCTGACCAAGCGGGCGCGGGTCTTCGCCTATGCGACCGACGCCGCGGGACGTCGCGTCTACCTGGGCACGCAAGAGCTGCTCGAGCCCGGCGAGTACCGCGAGGTCTGGGACGGGACGATGAACGACCGACCGCTGTCCGACGGCCTGTACACGTTTGCCGTGCGCGCGACCGACCTGGCGGGGAACGTCGCGGTCGTCCAGGCTCCGGTCACGCTGGCCGGAGGCGGGCGGCCGGATGCGCGGATCCTACGGATCGCGTTCAGTCCGCAACGG
>JACCZL010000218.1 GCA_013695975.1 Chloroflexota bacterium | reverse complement strand
TCCGCCCGCATCGTCCCGTTACTCGGCCGCGCCAGTCGCGCGGCGGTCTCCCGCGAGGTCAGGTAATCCTTGAAGATCCCACGCTCGACGATCGTCGTCCGCTGGGCCGGCACGCCCTCGTCATCCCAGCCGAACGTGCCGAGGGCGCCGGGGACCGTCGCGTCGGCGACGATCGTCACCTGATCGGAGCCGTAGCGGAAGCTCCCGCGCTTGTCGAGGGTCAGGAAGCTGGTGCCAGCGTAGCTCGCCTCCGTACCAAAGACACGGTCCAGCTCAATCGGGTGCCCGCACGACTCGTGAACCTGGAGCGCGGTCTGGCTGGCGTCGAGGATGACGGTCGTCAGCTCGCTCGGGCACGGCTTCGCCGAGAGGAGCTGGACCGCCTGCTCGCCGATCTCACGGCCGTGAGCGGGCATGTCGAGCGCGGCGAAGTGCTCGTAGCCAGCCGTGGCATGATGCCGCCCGAAGCTGTTGGGATAGGATCGGCGCTGCGACTCAGACTCGCCAAGCGCCAGCGCCTCCATCCCCCCTCCCGTCTCGACCAGAACCTGCTCGACGAAGGTCCCTTCGCTGGTCGCGAGCAGCTTGCGGATCCGGAGGCACTCGAACGAGGCCTCGGTCACGGACACGCCTTGTACGGTCCGCATCTCCGCATCCGCGCTGAGCAGGACGGCGAGCTTGTCGTCGAGCGAGACGGCGAACGGGTCCTGCTGGACCGCGGTGTGGTAGGTCCCGACCGACCTGATCGGCGGCCCCAGATCCACGGCCTCTCGCCGCGCACGTCCGCTAGCCCGCGCAACTTCGACCGCGAGTCGAGCCACCCGATCGATCTCCGGCCCCTCCAGGCGCGAGCTGCTGGCAAAGCCCCAGGCCCCATCTACCAGGACGCGCACCCCGAACCCGCGCGTCTCGCTGTCGCCGATGCCGTTTGGACGGCCATTCTTGACGCTGACCATTTGGCGCTCGCTCTGTTCGACACGAACGTCGGCATAGCTCGCACCCGCGGCCGTCGCCCCATCCAGCGCCCGATCAGTAAAGTCCTTCATCTCCACCCTGACGGCCCGTGGTCCAGGCCCAACCCTATGTTTTACAATCGCTGCGAAGAGTATGGCGAGAGGCGAACGTGCCCGTCTACGAGTATCGTTGCCCAGACTGCGCAAGTCAGTTCGAGAAGCTGGTCCCGCTGTTCACCAACGGCGGCCATTTTCCCTGCCCCGATTGCGGTAGGCCGGCCGACAAACAATTCTCGACCTTCGCGAGCCTCGGCATCGAGCGCGAGACCCCGGCGGCCGGTGGGGGTTGCTGCGGCGGCGCGGGTGGCTGCGCCTGCTCCCGCTGAGCGGGCCTTCGCGCAGGAGTCACCGATTCTGAGCCGTTCCGTGCCCGTGGACAGTCTGGCGGACCTGCCGCGCCTCCTGGCGGCGCTCGCCCCTTCCGAGCGGCCCACGAGCGGCCTCCAGTGCATGCAAGCCGCGGCGCCGTTCGAGCCGAATCCGCTGGTCCCGACCCTCGTCTACGGCCTCGCATCATCGAGCGACTGGGAACGGCTCCTGTCGACCCTGCGACTCGCCCTGCCAGCGACCCATGCCGTCTGGCTCCTGCCGCCCGACGGCCCGCCCACCCGCGCCCCTCTCCACGAGCTCGGTGCAGAACGGTGCAACATCGAGGCCCTCTTCGTTCCGGCGGTCGCACTGGAAGCGGCCGAGCGAAGCCTCCAGGGCCTCCGTCACCTCGTACACCGCCTCCGAGCCCCGGGCGGCTGCCCCTGGGACCGCGCGCAGAGCCCCGAATCGCTGGTACCCTTCGTCCTCGAAGAGGCGTACGAGGTGGTCGACGCTATCCGACACGACGGCCCGGCCGAACGGGCCGAGGAGCTCGGCGACCTCCTCCTCCAGGTCTTCCTCCAGGCCGAGATCGCTGAGGAGGCCGGCGACTTCAATCTCAACGACGTCGTCGCGCAGATCAGCGCCAAGCTGATCCGACGTCACCCTCACGTCTTCGGCGATGTCGTCGTTGCCAGCGCGGACGAGGTCGAGCGCAACTGGGAGCGACTCAAGGGCGCCGAGAAGACCGGCCGAACGTCGGTTCTTGACGGCGTCCCGCGCAGCCTGCCAGCCTTGACGGCCGCTCGCGAGATTCAGCGCCGCCTGAAGAAAGTCGGCTTCGACTGGCCCGACCGGCAGGGCGTCGAGGCCAAGCTGACGGAGGAGCTGGCCGAGCTGCGACAGGCCCAATCACTCTCCGAAGCGTCCGAGGAGCTCGGCGACGTGCTCTTCATCCTCACCCGTCTCGGTCTGGATCTCGGAGCCGACGCCGAGGAGGCGCTGCGCGAAACGAACGCCCGCGTGACCACCCGCTTCCGATACGTCGAGGAACGCGTCCGGGATCGTGGCAACGACCTTCGAGAGCTGCCTCTGCCCGACCTGCTCGCCCTCTGGGATGAGGCGAAGTCCGCCGAACGGTGATCGCCGATCGAGCCCGCCTGGTGGCCGTCCACGAAGCCCTACTCGGCTGGTATGCGCGCAACGGACGCGATCTCCCCTGGCGACGGACCCGTGACCCCTACGCCATCCTCGTCTCCGAGATCATGCTCCAGCAGACTCAGGTCGAGCGCGTTCGCCCCAAGTTCCACGAATTCCTGGCCTGCTTCCCGACCTTCGAGAGCCTGGCCCGGGCTCCCGCCGGCGAGGTGATTCGCCGCTGGGCCCCGCTCGGCTACAACCGCCGCGCCGTGCGCCTGCACGCCGTCGCACGGACCGTCGTCGAGCGATTCGAAGGGCGACTCCCCGAGCGAGCTGAGCAGCTTCGTGAGCTCGGAGGTCTCGGCAGCTACACCGCCAACGCGGTCGCCTGCTTCGCCTTCGGCCAGGCCGTCCCCGTCGTCGACACCAACGTTCGACGCGTCCTCGGACGCCTCTTCGCCGACCTGGTCGGACTCGACCCACCAGGGGGACGGTCGCTCGAGCGCTTTGCCGCCGCGGTCCTGCCGGCTGATCGGGCGTATGAATGGAACCAGGCTCTGATGGATCTGGGCGCTACGCTCTGCACCGCGCGAGCCCCAGCCTGCCCGAGCTGCCCGATGGCTCTGGCCTGCGTCGGCCGCCCCCTACTCGCGGCAGCTCGCAGCCGTCCGGCCCAGGCCGCCGAGCGGCGTGCCACCTACACCACCCGCCCGCCGTACCAGCGCTCGAACCGCTTCTACCGCGGGCGCATCGTCGACCAGCTTCGCCTGCTCGAACCGGGCCAGAGCCTGTCGCTGGCAGAGTTGGCTCGAGCCGTCGGCCCCGATCCAAGCTCGAAGGACGACGCCTGGATCGCCGACCTGGTCGACGGCCTCCGACGCGACGGCCTCGCCACGATCGTCGAGGACCAGGGCGAAACCTGGGTCGCCCTGCCCTGAAGTTGCGAGACGCCTATGCTCGCGTAGCCCCATCCAGAAATGCGCGCAGCCGTCGCCGCAGCTCGTTCCAACAGTGATCGGCCTCCTCGAGCTCCGAGCGGCTGAGCTGTGCCAGTACCCTGCCGAATCGCGGGACGTAGATCAGGCCGGGCATCCAGAATCCCCCCTCGATCAGCCGTGGGTCGTAGGTCTCGACCAGTCGCCCAAGAATGCCGGCCACCTCCCAGCTTGCCAACAACTCACCCGACCGGGCCAGGGCCACACCCTCGACCCAGATGACGTTGCGCTCCGCGCCGCGGCGCCCACGCATCAGGCCCAACAGGTGATCGGCGCGAGCACAATCGTCGGCATCCGCGCCAGCCGCGCGGCGCGTCAGCAGGCTGTTCCACCCTTCGCCAAGGGCGGGGATGCGAGCCCCGCCATCGCTCGCGACCGCGAACCCGTCCGTCTGCTTGGACCAGAAGAGGGACTTCCCGGCCGCGACCTGGCGGTGCGTCCGACCCTCCTCGTCCGGCTCGACGGCCTCGGGGCGGTCACCGAGCGTCTGGATGTCGTAGCCGAGCCCGTCGAGCAACCAGCGGAGTTTCGCCTCCTTCGCGAGGTTGCGCGTGGCGAGCAGGATCGTCTTCTGGCCGGTCACGAGTTTGCACGCGCCTCGGCCCTACGACGGGACGCACGCTCGCGGAATCATGTCGAGCCTCCCGTCACGAACGCCGATGCTGCAGAAGGACAGTATAACAACGCCCTCCTCGACGGATTGGAACAGCCCCTTTCCCACCGAGAGTTGGCAAACGTGACGGGGTTGTATGCTGGAAAGCCCACTTGGAGACCCGCGCGGCGATCTCTCCCTGATAGACTCCGCCCACAGCATGCTACAGGGGGCTTGTACGAGTGACGGACATTCCGCTGAAGAAGATTCAGCCCAACAAACTCAACCCGAGGACGCGCTTCTCGAAGTCCGGCCTCGACGACCTGGCCGCGAGCATCAAGCAGTACGGGATACTCGAGCCCATCATCGTCCGACCGGTCAACGCCCACTACGAGGTGGTCGTCGGCGAGCGTCGCTACCGTGCCGCGCAGCAGGCCGGCCTGGACGAGGTGCCGGCGATCGTCCGCTCCTACAGCGACGACGAAGTGATGGAAGTCAACCTCGTCGAGAACGTCCAGCGTGAGGACCTCTCGGCCGTCGAGAAAGCCAGGCTCTGCCACGAGCTCCGTCAGCGCTTTCCAGAGCGGTACGCCTCCTGGGACGTCATCGCCAAGCGGATCGGCGTCGAAACGGACACGGTCCGCGCCTGGGTGCGCACCCTGCACCTTCCCGAAGAAGTCCAGGAACGGATTGCCCCACGCGAGCTGAAGCGGGTACCCGAGGGCAAAATCGACTACCGGACGGCGCTCGACATCGCCGAGAAGATTAAGGATCCCGAGCGCCAGGTCGAGGTTGCCACCCAGCTCGCTGAAGAACGCGTGCCTCGGGAGGTCGCCCGCGAGGTCATCCGCCGCGCCGCGACCGAGACGCCAGCCTCCGTTGCCAACATCGCGCAGGAGGCCGCGAGTCGTCCTCGCGCGTCGCTCGCCTTCACCCACCGCCACTATCACGGCGTCGTCGACGGATCGCGCACCCGAACCACCCGTCGTCGCCCAGACCCACGCATCGAACCTGGCGCGGTCGTCCGCGCGGACGTCATCCAGTTCGCCGACCTCGAGATCGCCGACGTTGAGCGTAAACGGCTGGCCGACTTCACCGAGGATGATGCCCACGAGGAGGGTGGCTACACGATGGAAGAGTTCCGCGAGCTGTGGCAGCGCAGCTACGGGAGCTGGAGTCCAGACGAGATCGTCACGATCGTCCGGTTCCGAACCGCGCGAATCCTGTAAGCTTCTCTTACCCCGACCTGAGATGCGCGATAGGCTCGACGTGTTCGAAGCGCGATGATCGACCTGGCAGGCAGAATCCGCGACGTCCCGGACTTCCCTCAGCAAGGGATTGTCTTCAAGGACATCACGACGCTCCTGAGCGACGGCGCCGCCTTGCGGCAGGCGATCGACCAGCTCGCCGAGCAGGTCAAGGATTGGGGCATCGACGTCGTGGTCGGGATGGAGTCGCGCGGTTTCATCTTCGCCGCGCCGATCGCCTACCTCCTCAACGTCGGCTTCGTTCCAGTCCGCAAGCTGGGCAAGCTGCCGTCGGAGACGATCAGCGCCGAGTACGAGCTGGAGTACGGCACCAACACCCTCGAGATGCACGTCGACGCGGTCGAGGCAGGGACGCGCGTGCTGGTCGTCGACGACCTGCTGGCAACCGGAGGCACCGTCGCGGCCACCATCGAGCTGGTCGAGCGGCTCGGGGGCGTGGTAGTCGGCGCCGCCTTTCTCATCGAGCTGGCGTTCCTCAACGGCCGTCGCCGGCTGGACGGCTACCAGATCGCCAGACTCATCACCTACTGAGCTGAATCGCTTGCCAGGCCCGATGCAGGGAGTCCTGCGCGGGTTTGCGCACCGCGATTGAGGCTTGCTATACTCGCGCGACCTGGCCTGCCGCCGCGCCTTCAGGCGGCGCCGACAATTGAAGATCGCGCGCCCTTATCATGAGAGGCGGAGGGACCGGCCCGACGAAGCCCGGCAACCACCCGCTCGCCGCGTCGGTTCTCGGCGCGCGGGCAGACAGGTGCCAATTCCGACAGGACGCCAGCGGTGTCCTGAACGATGAGCGGTGAACACACGGCAGCGCAAGGTTCTCTCCGGAGAGCCTTTTTTCATGCCTCGACGCGCCCTTTTCGCTCGGATAGCAGCATGCGAACCATCGACTTTCAGGACGACACCGTTCGGCTGATCGACCAGACCCGGCTCCCACACGAGCTCGAGCTGGTCGAATGCCGTACCTCGACCGACCTGGCTCGGGCGATCCGCGCGATGCAAGTCCGTGGCGCCATGGCGATCGGTGTGGCCGCGGCGTTCGGGATGGCCCTTGGGGCGCGCGAATACCATGGCAACGACCCACGCGAGCTGCTGGTGCACCTCGAACAGGTCGCCGCGACGCTACGAGCGACGCGGCCGACCGCCGTGAATCTGGCCTGGGGCATCGAGCGCGCCATGGAGGTCGCCCGCCTAGCGCTCGTCGGTAGCGCCGAGGTTGACGCGGACGCGGTGGACCGCGCCCGCACGGCGATCCTGGCGCGCGCACGGCAGATGGCCGACGAGGACGTCGCGGTGAATCGACGCATGGGTCGTTGGGGCGCCGAGCTGGTCCCGCCCTCGGCTCGCATCCTGACCCACTGCAACGCCGGCGCCCTCGCCGCCGTCGACTATGGCTCCGCGCTCGGCGTGATCCGGGCCGCCGTCGAGAGCGGCAAACAGGTCCACGTCCTCGTCGACGAGACCCGACCGTTCCTGCAAGGAGCCCGCCTGACCGCCTGGGAGCTCCAGCAGGCGGGCATCCCTCTCACCCTGATCGCCGACAGCATGGCCGGCCACTTCATCGCGCGCGGTGAGGTCGACCTGGTCGTCGTCGGCGCCGACCGCGTCGCCGCCAATGGCGATGTCGCCAACAAGATCGGAACCTACACCCTCGCCGTTCTCTGCAAGGAGAACGGCATCCCCTTCTACGTCGCCGCCCCAACCTCGACGATCGACCTTTCGGTGGCCACCGGTGCCGACATCCCGATCGAGGAGCGCTCCTCCGACGAGGTCACCCATCTCGCCGGTCAGGCCATCGCGCCCAAGGGCATCGCCGCCGCCCACCCCGCCTTCGACGTCACCCCAGCTCGCTACGTGACGGCGATCATCACCGAGCAGGGCATTCTGACGGCGCCCTTCGGCGCCGCCCTGCGCAGCGCTGTCGACGCGGTGTCGAAGGAACGCGGCCAACAAGCCGCCCGATGTCGGGCTAGCAGTCCCGCCGTGAGGGCACACTGCTGATGCCCGCCACCTTCGGCCAGTTCGACCGCCAGGACCTGGCCGACGTCGGCGTCTTCGGCGGGTCGGGTTTTTACGAGCTGCTCGGAGACGTCACGCACCACGCGATCCAGACGCCCTACGGACCTCCGAGCGACGCGCTGGCGGTAGGGGCGTATGAAGGCGTGCGGGTGGCCTTCCTGGCACGCCACGGCCGTGGCCACCGCTATCCGCCCCATGCCATCAACTACCGCGCCAACGTCTGGGCCATGGCCTCCCTTGGCGTCCGTCGCATCCTCGGTCCGAGCGCCGCCGGTAGCCTTCAAGCGGCGATCAAGCCGGGCGATTTCGTCGTCTGCGACCAGTTCGTCGATCGCACCAGCGGGCGGGCCGCCACCTTCTACGATGGGTCGCCGGTCGTCCACATCGCCGCGGACGAGCCGTACTGCCCCGAGCTCCGCGAGCTGGCTACCGCCACGGGGCAAGAGCTCGGCATCACGATGCACGACCGCGGCACGGTCGTCGTGGTGCAGGGTCCGCGCTTCTCGACTCGCGCGGAGTCGCGCTGGTTCTCCGCGTCGGGTTGGGAGGTCGTCAATATGACCCAGTACCCGGAGCAGATCCTCGCCCGTGAGCTGGAGCTCTGCTACGTCAACATGTCGCTGATCACCGACTACGACACCGGACTCGAGGGGGAGCACGGTATCGAGCCGGTCTCCGTCGCCGGCGTCGTCGAGGTCTTCAACCGCAATAACGCCCGCCTGCGGGACCTGTTGCTGCGGCTCATCCCACGCGTACCGCGCGAGCGGAGCTGCATCTGCTCGCGGGCGCTCTCGGGGGCGGTGATCGGGTGATCGACCTCATCGCGGTCGGCTCGCTCGGCCTCGACACGCTCGAGACACCGTTCGAGCGCGTCGAGCGGGTCCTGGGCGGCTCGGCCGCCTATTTCGCCCTGGCTGCCAAGCTCTACTCGGACGTCGGGATCGTCGCAGTCGTCGGCGACGACTTTCCCGAGGCGCACGTCGATCTCCTCGAGCGGAAGGGCGTCGACCTCAGCGGCCTGCAGCGCCAATCGGGCGAAACGTTCTTCTGGTCAGGCCGCTACCACTACGACCTCAACACCCGCGACACCCTCGAGACCCATTTGGGCGTGTTCGCCCAATTCCAGCCCACCCTCCCTGAAGCCTACCGCCGCGTGTCCTACGTCTTCCTCGCCAACATTCTGCCCACGCTCCAGATCGCGGTCCAGGAGCAAGTCGCGGATCCGCGGCTCGTCGTGCTCGACTCGATGAATCTCTGGATCGAGACCCAGAAGCCCGAGCTCACACGCGCGATGGGCCGCGCGGACATCGTCACGATCAACGACGAAGAGGCCCGCCAGTACGCCGGTGCTCACTCTCTCCGCGCCGCGGCCAGGGCCATCATGGACCTCGGGCCCAGCGCCGTCATCGTCAAGAAGGGCGAGCACGGCGCGATCCTGGTGTCTGACCAGGGCCTGTTCGGGGCGCCGGCCCTGCTCCTGGAAGACGTGCGCGACCCGACCGGCGCCGGTGACTCGTTCGCCGGCGGGTTCCTCGGCTACCTGGCCGAGACCGGCGACACGAGCTTCGCCGGCATCAAACGCGCGATGGTCCACGGGACGGCGTGCGCCTCATTCACGGTCGAGGCCCTCGGGGTCAAACGACTCGCCACGGTGACCCGCGACGAGGTCGAGGCCCGCTATCGGCAGTTTTTCGAGTTCACCAGCTTTGACGCGGTCGCGGTGTCGACGGGCGCGAGCTAAGAGGAAAGGGATAACCCATGAGCGTGACCACGACCGACTACGACGTCAAGGACATCGGGCTTGCCGAGCGCGGCTTGCTCAAGATCGAGTGGGCCGGAGCCGAGATGCCGGTGCTCGAGTTGATCCGTCAGCGGTTCCGCAAGGAGCGCCCACTCGAGGGGATGCGGCTGTCGGCCTGCCTCCACGTCACCAGCGAGACGGCGAATCTGGCCATCACACTCCGCGACGGTGGGGCTCAGATCATCCTCTGCGCCTCGAACCCCCTCTCCACTCAGGACGACGTGGCCGCCGCCCTGGCCGGCGAACACGGAATCGCGACGTACGCGATCAAGGGCGAGGACGACGCGACCTACTACCAGCACATTGACGCCGCCCTCGCGCAGGGCCCGAACCTGACGATGGACGACGGGGCCGACCTGTTGACAGTCCTCCACACCCAGAAAGCCAACCTGCTGCCCGACGTCGTAGGCGGGACCGAGGAGACCACGACCGGAGTCGTCCGCCTCAAGAGTATGGCCAAGGACGGCGCCCTCAAGTACCCCGTCATCGCCGTGAACGAGGCGATGACGAAGCACTTCTTCGACAACCGCTACGGTACCGGCCAGAGCACGATCGACGGCGTGATCAGGGCGACGAACATCCTCCTAGCCGGCAAGACGTTCGTAGTGGTCGGCTATGGCTGGTGCGGGCGCGGGGTCGCCAGCCGCGCCCGTGGACTCGGCTCCCACGTCGTGGTGACCGAGATCGATCCGGTCCGCGCCCTCGAAGCGCTAATGGACGGCTACCAGGTTATGCCGATCGCAGAAGCGGTCGCCCGCGCCGACATCATCGTCACCGTCACCGGCAACCTGAACGTCCTCGACCGCCAGCACGTCGAACGGATGAAGGACGGCGCCATCCTGGCAAACTCTGGCCACTTCAACGACGAGATCAACATCCCCGCCATCGAGGAGCAGGCCCGGTCCAAACGCCGAGTCCGCGACTTCGTCGACGAGTATCGCTTGCCCGATGGTCGGCGCATCTACCTGCTCGCCGAGGGCCGGCTGGTCAACCTGTCCGCGGCGGAAGGTCATCCCGCCGCGGTGATGGACATGAGCTTCGCCAACCAGGCCCTGTCCGCCGAGTACGTGGTGCGGAATGCGAAGCAGCTCAAGAACGAAGTCTACGTCGTGCCCGAGGAGATCGACCGCGAGATCGCGCGGCTCAAGCTCCACTCGATGGGCGTCCAGATCGACACGCTGACCAGCGAGCAGGAAAAGTACCTGGCGTCCTGGGAGCAAGGCACGTAACGAGGACCGAGGAGGAGCCATGTCGAACACCTTCATGAATTCGCCGAGTCTGCTGTTTACGTCCGAATCGGTGACCGAGGGGCACCCGGACAAAATCTGCGACCAGATCTCGGACGCGGTGCTTGACTGGTCGTTGCAGCAGACGCCGACCGCCCGTGTCGCTTGCGAGGCCGGTATCAAGTCAGACCAGCAGGACGACTGGGTGGCCGTCTTCGGCGAGGTCACGCCGCTGCCCCCCAGACACGTCGTCCGCGAGCTGGTCCGCGCGACGCTCAACGAGATCGGCTACACCAAGCGCGAATTCGGGACCTGCGACACCGCGGTCCACGTCGAAGTCCATCTCTCGGGCCAGTCCGAGGACATCGCCCTCGGCGTCGACCATGCGCTCGAGGCCAAGCAGGGTGAGCACGACGCCGAGCTCGAAACCGGTGCCGGTGACCAGGGCATGATGGTCGGCTTCGCCTGCGACGAGACGCCGGAGCTGATGCCCCTGCCGATCGCCCTCGCCCATCGATTGACCCGCCGCCTGTCCGAAGTCCGCAAAGACGGGACCCTGCCCTATCTCCGCCCTGACGGCAAGAGCCAGGTGACGGTCGAGTACCAGTACGGCCGGCCTGTTCGCGTGGACACGATCGTCCTGTCCACGCAACACGCCCCCGAAGTCGAGCAAGAGCAGATCGAAGCTGACCTGCGTCAGCACGTCGTCGAGCGGGTCGTCCCGTCCGACCTGCTCAAGGCCGACACTCGGGTCCTCGTCAACCCGACCGGGCGCTTCGTGATCGGGGGCCCCTACGGCGACTCCGGCCTGACCGGACGCAAGATCATCGTCGACACCTACGGCGGAATGGCCCGCCATGGCGGTGGCGCCTTCTCGGGGAAAGACCCCACGAAAGTCGACCGCTCGGCCGCCTACGCCGCCCGTTACGTCGCCAAGAACGTCGTAGCCGCGGGCCTGGCGACGCGCTTCGAGATTCAGCTCGCCTACGCCATCGGGGTCGCCGAACCGGTCTCGCTCATGATCGAGACGTTCGGGACCGGCCGTGTCTCAGAGGAGCGGATCGAAGAGCTCGTGCGCAGTCACTTCGATCTTCGACCGGCCGCGATCATCCGCGACCTAGACCTGCGCCGCCCGATCTACAAGCGTACCGCGAGCTACGGTCACTTCGGCCGCGACGACATCGACGCCCCCTGGGAACAGATCGACAAGGCCGAGGCCCTCAGCGCAGCGGCCGGCGTCGCCGAACCGGCCGCCGCGCGCTGACGCGGTAGGCAGTAGCTAGCCCGAGCCTCCTCGGTCTACTGCCTACCGCCCACTGGTCGGCATGCGCGTCCTCATCACCGGGGCAGCAGGATTCGTCGGGCGCCACCTGGCGGCGCACCTGCTCGACCGTGGTGAGGGCGAAGTCTGGGGCCTCGCGCGCGCCGAGGATACAGCGAACGAGCTTCCGAGTGGCGTCCGCCCTCTACCGGCGGACCTGCTCGAGTCGGAGCAAGTGTCCGCCGCGCTGGACGTCGCCA
>JACCZL010000198.1 GCA_013695975.1 Chloroflexota bacterium | reverse complement strand
GTCGATCTCGTCAGCGGTGTTGTAGAAGTGCGGCGAGACGCGGACGCGGCCCTCACGGACCGACGTCGAGACACGCGCCTGCGCCAGGCGGGCGTGCAGCTCCTCGGGGGCATGGCGCTCGCTGCTGAAGGAGACGACGCCAGACCAGTCGTCCGCCCCCCGCTGGACGGCGAGGTGGTAGCCACCCTCTTCGAGGCCGGACGCCAGGCGATCGGTCAGAGTCTTGATCTGGGTTTCGACACGCTCCATGCCAACGTCGGCGAAGACATCGAGGGCCGCCTCGACGCCGGCCAGACCAAGCGAATTGGGTGCGCCGCTCTCGAAACGGCGGGCGTCGGGCCACAGCTCGCGGTCGTAGTCGAGCCACGACGAGCCCTGGTCAACGCTCCCCTGACCGATCATCACGACGTCCAGCTCCCGCTGGAGCTCGCGCCGACAGTAGAACCAGCCCACGCCAAGCGGCCCGAGCAGCCACTTGTGCGAGGAGAAGCCAAGGAAGTCGACCTCGAGCGCCCGCGCGTCGAAGCGGAGCGCGCCGATGCCCTGGATCCCGTCGACGGCCAGCAACGCCCCGTGCGCGTGGCACGCCCGGCCGATGGTCGCAAGGTCATTACGATAGCCAGTGCTGAACTCGACCCACGAAAGGGTCACCAGGCGGGTCCGATCGTCGATAGCTTCGAGAACGGCGTCGAGCGGGACCTGGCCATCGCGGCTCTTCACAAGCTGGAGCTCGACGCCACGCTCGGCCAGGTTCAGCCAGGGGTAGATGTTGGCCGGAAACTCCTGGTCGGACGAGACGATCCGATCTCCGAGTCGCCAGCGGAGGCCGACCGCGACCATGCCGAGCGCATCCGGCGTGTTCTTGACCATCGCGACTTCGCTCGGCTCGGCGCCGATCAGGGCGGCCAGCTTGATCCGCGTCGCCTCGTGCCGCTGCCTTCGCTCTTCGGTCGCATGGTCGGCCTCGAGGGCCTGGCCCCGAGCATGCTCGGCCAGCGCCTCGACCGCCCGCGTCGAGAGCGGCCCGAGCGCCGCGTGATTGAGATAGGCCCGCTCGCGGGTGATCGGGAACAGCGATCGATATGCCTCCACGGCGCCACCTCCAGAGCGATGCTCAGCCGCCGCCGACCATGCGGACAATTTCGAGCCGATCACCATCCGCGAGGTCCGTCTCGGCGTAGCGCGCGCGCTTGACGATCTCGCCATTGTGCTCGACGGCGATGACCTGTGGGTCGATCTCGTTCGCCTCGAGGAAGGCCAGCAACGTCATCGACCGGTCGAGCTGGCGAGCCTTGCCGTTGACGGTCAACTCGATCATCGCGATCTCCTCCCCTCAGTGCCGCTTGTGTAACGGCGCGGTGGGCCAGGCGCCATGCACCGCCGACGCCAGTCTGGCGGCGGCCTCGCGGGGGTCCAGCGCCCCCAGGATCTCGGAGATCACCGCCACGCCGCTCGCCCCAGCCCCGATCACCTGGGCGGCGTTGGCGGTAGTGATGCCGCCGATGCCGACGAGTGGGACGCTGACCATGCCCGCCAGCTTACGCAGCAGCGAGGGGCCGGCTGGTGGGATGCCCGGGTGGGACTGCGACGGGAACATCGTCCCGACGAGGAGGAGGTCGGCCCCGCGCGTCGCCGCCGCGGCCCCAGGGGCCACGTCGTGGACCGAACGGCCCACGAGCAGCTCCGACGCGAGCGCGCGTGCCGCTTCAGTCGGCAGGGCGTCTCCAGGGAGCTGGACGCCATCCGCCCGCGCGGCTAGCGCCACGTCGAGGCGCTCGTTGACCATCACCAGGGCTCGGGTGCCGACCACCGAGACGAGTCGGCTGACCAGGTCGAAAAGCTCGCCGCTCGGCAGGTCCTTTTCACGCACCTGAACGACGTTGACCCCACCCTCGACCGCCGCCCCGACGATCTCGTCCAGCCGCCGTTCGCCGCACCGGCGACGATCGGTGACCAACATGATGCAGGGCAGCGGCAGCTCCGGGCGAGGGCGGTCGGTCACCGCACGACGCCCTCCAACGGGCTTGTGGCGCTGGCGTAGGCCCGCTTGGGGATGCGACCGGCCAGGAAGGCGTCTCGGCCGGCTCGGACGCCCTCGGCGAAGGCGAGCGCCATCCGTGGCGTGTCGCTGGCCTGGGCGATGGCCGTATTGACCAGGCAGGCGTCGGCCCCCAGCTCCATCGCGATGGCCGCGTCGGATGGGACCCCCAAACCAGCGTCGACGACGACTGGCACGCTGGCCTGTTCGACGATCACCCTGATCCGCCCGAAGAAGGGGATGCCCTGGCCCGAGCCGATCGGCGAGGCGAGGGGCATGATCGTCGCGCAGCCGGCCTCCTCGAGCCGCTTCGCCAGGATCGGGTCGTCAGTCGTGTAGGGGAGCACGACGAAGCCCTCGTCGACGAGCCGGCGGGCCGCCTCGAGGGTGCCGATCGGGTCCGGCCAGAGATAGTTCTGGTCGCCGATGACCTCGAGCTTGACCCAGTTCGAGCCGGTCAGCTCGCGACCAAGGCGGGCCGTCCGCAGGGCGTCTTCGACGTTGTAGCAGCCAGCCGTATTCGGCAGAACGGTGTATCGCGACCAGTCGATCTCGTCGAGCAGGGTCTTCTTGCTCGGATCGTCCAGGTCGAGTCGCCGGATCGCGACGGTGATGATCTCGGTCGTCGCGGCCTCGAAGGCCGCCCGCATCTCCTCAGCCGTTCGCCACTTGCCGGTACCCATCAGTAGGCGGGAGCGGAACCGCTTGCCCGCGATCTCCAGGATGTCGTCCACGTCGCGCCTCCCCTCGTTGCTCACCTATGCATTATGCAGGGAGTCGTTCCGTCGATCCCAACCACCAGGATAGCGAGCATCAGCACCGCGTCTCGTACAATCCGATGTATGGATCGCGGAGGAGCCGGTCGCGCTGTCACTCGGCGCCAGGCGCTGCGCCAGCTCTCGGCGGGGCTGCTGGCGCTGCCGCTGCTCGGCGCCGCGCCGCGTCGACCGCTGGCGGGGCTGACGGTCCGAGCGGCCAACACCCGAGGCGCGCTCGCGCTACCCTCCTACCAGATCGAGGCGTCCGTCGACGTCGACGGGGCACGGCTGGGTGCGCGCCAGGTCGTGCGATTCAGGAACGCGGTCGGCAAACCCCTCGAGAGCGTCGTCTTCCGCGCTGTCCCCGGAGCCTGGGGCGCGCTCGGGATCGAGGCCAGCGCTGTCAACGGGCAGCCTCGTGAGGCCCGCCTGGACGGGAGTATCCTCGAAGTCCCGTTCCTGGCGCCGTTGCCCGATGGCGCCGAGACCGAGATCGAGCTGCGTTACTCGATCAGGATCCCACGGGAGCCGAACCGGATCGGAGTGACCGGACGGGCCGTCGCCCTCGGCAACTGGTTCCCGATCCTGACCGTCCACCGTGGGGATTGGGATCGCCGCCAGTACGTCGAGGCCGGCGACGCCTTTTACACCGAGGTGGCCGACTACGACGTCACCTTGATGACGAGTCGGCCACTCCAGATCGCCGCGACCGGTCGGCTGGTCGAGGGCGACGTAGCCCGCGCGCGCTTCGTCGCCCGCTCCGTCCGCGACTTCGCGCTAGCGGCCGGGCCCTGGACGGTTCGAAGCGTCGCGTCGGACGACGGTCAGACGACCGTCACCGGCTACGCCGCCTCCGCCGAGCGGGCCCAGCTCTACGCCGAGCGGGGCGCGGCCTACCTGCGCTGGTTCGGGACCCGCCTGGGGGCCTATCCGTACCCCCACCTCGCCATCGCCGACGTCGACCTGCCGGCCAGCTACGGTGGGATGGAGTATCCCGGTCTGGTGATGCTGTCCGGCCAGCTCGCGGCGCCGACCCCGTTCGTCGGCAGCGATCTGGACACGCTGCTGGCCCACGAGATCGCGCACCAGTGGTTTTACAGTTGGGTTGGCAACGACCAGTTTGCCGACCCGTGGCTGGACGAGGCCTTCGCCACCTACCTGCCGGTCCTGTACTACGCCGACACCCGACCGGACCTCTACCCCGCGATCCTGGGACGAAGCCTTCGGGAGGGCGGCAACGGTCCGGTCGACAGCGCGATCGCCGACTTCAGCGCCGATCCGCCCTACTACGCGGTGGTGTATCGCAGGGGCGCTCGCTTCCTCCACGCCCTGCGCGACCGACTCGGCGACGCCACCTTCGCCGAGCTTCTGCGCGACCACGTGACGACCCATCGCGACCGCCTTGCCACCCCACGCGCCTTCCTCGATCGAGTCCAGGCGTCGACGACCACCAACCTGAATCCACTCATCGCGGAGTTCTTCCGCTATGGCGCCTTCCACTATCCGAACCGGCAGACCTGGACCCTTGAAGCGCCAACGGCTCCCTGGCGTGATGCGGCCTCCGTCTTCATCGGCGCCGAGTTCCCGATCACCCGCGTCGAGCTGTGGCTCGACAGCCGTCTCCTCGCCGGCGGGACGGAGAACGCCGTGACGGTCGACCTCAGTGGCGTGCCGAGCGGCGAGTACGTCCTCCTCGCTCGGGTCTGGAACCATGAAGGGGCGATCTTCGAGCGGGCGCGCCGGGTCGAAGTGGCCTGACCCCCTCAGGTCGTCGCCGCGGTGGCGCGGCTAGCCAGGATCGCGTCGAGCGCGCGCACCGCGACAGCGGTCCAGCGCGGCCGCGCTGCGTCGAGCTCCCCCAGTGCCTGGATCTCCGATCGACCCGCCTCGGCGAGACGACGACCCTCCAGTCGCATCTGCGACCCGACGTCCTTCATCACGCCCCCGTACAAACGCCCCCAACGGCGCTCTGCGCCCGGAGCCGTGGCAGGGATCCCGCGGTCGACCAGGTGCTGGCGAAACAACCCGAAGGGATACGCGGCGCGCTCGACCTCACGGAGACGATCGGCCAGCTCGCCGCGCGCGGTCAGCGCCCGGTCGAGATACGCGATCACCTCGCCCACGCTGGTAAGCCGTCGCTCGCGGCGCAAGCGCGCCAGCGCAGTGGGGCCGTCCAGATTGCCGACATCGCGGAAGATGCCGGCGTCGAGCTTGCGGAGCGCGCCGAGCACTCCGGCCCCGAGGCGATAGTAGCGCTCCGACATCTCGACGGTAGACGGGCGCACCCCATCGGAGCTGGCCAGACTGCAGGCAACGTCCCAAGCGGGGAGCGGCTCGAAGAACTCCGCCGCGTCGACCGGACGCAGCTCAGCCCAGCTCGGATCAAAGGCGCCCGGCGCGACCCCCATCCCGAAGGGCCGGCTCGGGGCACGTCCGCCGCCGGCGCGATTCGGGGACAAGAAGGCGCGGTTGTCGGCGTGGTCGGGGGCGAGGAAGAAGCCGTCATGGTGGAGCGGGTCGTCGTGCTCGGGGAGGCCGTCGAGCACGTCGACCATCCGTTGGGCCAGGAGGGGCGGCGGGTCCAGCAGCAGCGCCCCGAGCACCTCGGCGCCGACCTGCTTCGGGTTCGCCGTCTCGAGGTTCCACTTGAAGTCGACCGGCTCGAGCACGGTCCGACCGTCTGCCTGACCGACCAGGATAGCGTCGGCATGGGGCTTGCCGGCGGCGTGGACCTGCGCCGCTAGCTCGGGCTCGTCGACGAGCACGACCGCCTGCCGCGGGACGTAGACCCCGCCGTTCGGGCCCGGCCTCGGGGTTCCCAGGAGCCCCGACAAGGCCCGCGCCCCGAGCGTCTCCCAGCGACGCCCGATCTGCTCGCTGGCCCCGCCCCAGTCCCCAATCCGCCAGAGCTGCCGCCCCTCGAGCTGCGACCGCGCCGAGATCGGCCGCCGCCCGAACGATCCTTTTACTCCACCGCGAGGCGCACGCGGACCTGAGCTCCCGCCCAATCTCTCACCATCTTTCCGCCCACAGTGTAGCGGTTTGACGGAGAGGCTTGACGACGTGGCGCGCCGGTCGGCGTCCTGCCCGGCCGCTCAGCCCACCAGCGCGCGCGCCGGCCCCACTCCTGACTGTCGACGCCGTCAGTGCTGTCGTAGCCCCAACGGGGGGCCGCGATGGCCAGCCCGACGAGGAAACCGATGACGATCAGGGCGTCCATCGTCTGCTCCGTTCAGGCCGCCAGTCGGCGCTCGCCGATCGGGCGGCTCGCATCGAGTCGGTTGGCGATGGCGCGCAGGGCGCTCGCCACCTGCGCCCGCATCGGCCGGCTCGGACCACGCGCCTGGCGGGCC
>JACCZL010000153.1 GCA_013695975.1 Chloroflexota bacterium | reverse complement strand
CGGCAAAGGCGGCGACGCCGACGAGGGTCAGGATCAGCACTGCCGGCGGCGCCCAGACGCCGAGGCCCTGCCGCGTTGACGCCGGGCGGGGGACGGCGACGTGGAGGGCTCGACTCAGTGCCATGGCTCTTACCTCGTCGTCGGCAGGCGCGACGCGGGAGCGGCGCCAGCAATGCCCATCGCCACGATCACGTCATCGATCCCACGGTTGTCGGTCATAATTCCGTCTGCGAGGCATCTGTCGCGCTCGCATTCTAACCCATCGTTGAGCTAACGGAACTGGCCGCTCCGGCAGTGACGGGGGTGGATCCCTATCTTGACAGGCATATTCGGCGGGTGGCAGAATGCGCCGTCCCCCCAGGCCGGGGTCCGCCACGCTCGGAGGATCGCTCATGGTCGTTCAGCAGGAGGCGCCCGCGCGGGCGCTCGAGCGCAAGCTCTCGGAGCGCACGGCCACAGTCGGCGTGCTCGGACTCGGGTACGCGGGTCTGCCGATGGCCGTCGAGATCGCCCGCGCCGGCTTCGCGGTTACTGGCCTGGACGTGAACCGCGACCGGGTCGCCGCGATCAAGGCGGGACACAGTCCCGTCTCAGATGTGGCGAGCGAGGCAGTCCGAACGCTCACCCGACAGGGGCTGCTGCGGGCGACCGACGACTTTGACGCGCTGGCCGAGCTCGACGCGGCGATCATTTGCGTGCCAACGCCCCTCGACGAGAGCCGCCGGCCCGATCTGCGCTACGTCGAGGCTGCCACCCAGAGCATCGCCGAACGATTGCACCCCGGCATGCTGGTGGCCTTGCAGAGCACGTGCGCCCCGGGCACGACCCGCGAGTGCTTGCTGCCGATCCTGTCGGAGAGCGGCCTGACTGTCGGCGACGACTACTTCCTGGTCTTCGCGCCGGAACGGATCGACCCGGGCAACACCCGCTACACGGTTCGGAACACCCCGAAGCTGATCGGCGGGATCACGCCGCGTTGCACCGCGCTCGCCCAAGCGCTCTACCGCGCCTTTGTCGAAGAGCTGGCGCCGGTCAGCTCGCCCGAAGTCGCCGAGATGTCGAAGCTGGTCGAGAACACGTTCCGGTTCATCAACATCAGTTTTGCGAACGAGCTGGCGCGGGTCTGCGACCGGATGGGGATCAGCGCCTGGGAGGTGATCGACGCGGCGGCCACCAAGCCGTTCGCCTTTTTGCCGCACTACCCGGGGGCCGGTGTCGGCGGGCACTGCATCCCGATCGTCCCTTTTTATCTCCAGGCTGTCGCCGAGCGCTATGGGCTGGCGGCAGAACTGATCGAGGCCTCTGGCCGAATCAACGATGGGATGCCGCGGTTCGTCGTCGAGAAGATGGACCGCTTGCTGGCTGAGCGCGGGCTGGACCCGGCCGAGGCGCGGGTGCTCTTACTCGGCGTGACCTACAAGGGCGACGTGGCCGACCTGCGCGAGTCTCCGGCGCTCCAGGTGCTGGAACGACTCCTGGTCGAGAACCGCCGGGTGACGTATCACGACCCGCTCATCGAGGAGGTCGAGGTCGGTGCGCGAGTGGTTCGGTCGACTCCACTCGACGCGCAAGGGCTCGGCGCGGTTGACTGCGTGGTCCTGCTCGCGCCCCACCGAAGCGTCGACTACGACTTGCTGGTCGAGCAGGCGCCGCTGATTCTCGACACGTGCAACTGGCTCAAGCGTCCCGACGCCGAGAACGTCGTCCCGCTCTAGACAGGACGTCTATCGGCGCCGTTCGCGACCACGCGACCCTCCTCGATGGCGGGTGAAGAGTCTGTGTCCGGATCTTCTGAACCCAGCGCCTGTGGACCCACGGCTGCCCGGAGAGCGAGTTCGGATATGATCTCACTCCGATGCTGAGTCGGGGCAAGCTCGCAGCCGTGATCGCGGGCCTGAGTGTGGCCTTCCTGCTGGCGGAGATTGGCGTCCGTCTGGTCCAGCCGATCCAGCCCCAGCAGTTGCTCCCGCTCCCGTACCGGGCGGGTGACCTTCGGACCCTGGTCAGCACCCCACAATATGTCGGACCAGACGCTGACCTCGGCTGGAGACTTACATCTGGCAGAGTGGGCGGGGCCGGGGGCATGTTTCGGACGAATCTCGCGGGCTTGCGCGCCGACCGTGAATATACGATCGATCCCGCGCCGGGGGTGCGCCGGCTGGTCGCCCTGGGCGACTCGTTCACCCAGTGCGACGAGATCGAGCTCGAGGACTGCTGGACGTCTGGCCTCGAGCAAGCCTGGCCCGGCACGGAGGTGCTCAACTTCGGGGTGCCCGGCTACGGGCCGGACCAGGTGTGGCTGCGGTACCAGCGCGACGGGCGACAGTATCGGCCGTGCGCCGTGCTCATCGGGTACATGGTCGAGAACGTCAACCGCGTCGTCAACCGCTTTCGCCCTTTCTACACCCCCCAGACCAGTCTGGTCTTGAGCAAGCCGCGCTTCATCCTGGAGGGCGACGGGCTTCGGCTGCTCCCCAACCCGGCCGCGACGCTCGAGCAGCTCGAGGATCCCCGCTGGACTGAGTCGGCGTTTGGCCCCGACGACCATTGGTACTTTCCAGGGATGTTCGTCGCCAACCCGCTCGACGTCTCGCACGTCGTCCGGGTCGCTCGGACCGCCGCGTACAATCGCCATGTCCGAGATCGGGGGATCGGAAGCAATCCGAACGTCACGAGCGACGCGAAAGCGCTCGGCGCGGCCTATCGTCCGGATCGGGAGGCCTACCAGATCACAGGGCGGCTGCTGGTCCAGTTCGCTCGTCAGGCGCGGCAGGACGGCGCGACACCGGTCGTGATCGTCTTCGGCAGGAAGGCCGAGGTCGTGGGCTTGCGCGACGGCGAGGCCAAGGCCTACGCGCCCCTGTTGGACTGGCTGGAGCGGGAGGGCGTCCCGACGGTCGACGTGACCGATCGCCTGGCGAGGGAGGCGCTCCGCATCGACGTCAACAGCCTGTTCGGTGGCGGTGGTCATTACAACGAAGCCGGCAACGCGATCGTGACGGCAACACTGTCCAGGCTCCTGCCGGAGCTCGTGGGCGGCACCTGCGACACCTGGCGGTGAGCGTCGCTGGCGCGAGCCTCGGGGCCGGGCCGGTGCTCTACTCCGCCGCTGCCGACCGGCAGGGCGGCGGATGAACCACCGTCGCCTAGCACGGGCCGGTGTCTTGCTCGCGGGGTTGGCCGTAGCGTTCCTGGTCGCCGAGTTCGGGCTGCGGGTGGCGCAGCCGATCCGCCCCGGGGACCTGCTCCCATTCTCGTACCGCGTCGGGGAGGTGCATCGGCTGGAGGCCGGCGACACTTATATCCGCTTCGACGCCCATCTCGGTTGGACGCCGGCGCCGGCCACGGTGCGCCGCGATGACGGCATCGTCTACCAGACGAACGGCGCCGCCTTGCGGGCTGAGCGGGAGTACGCGCTCGAGACACCGCCGGGGGTGCGTCGGCTGGCCGCGCTCGGCGACTCGTTTACCCACTGCGACGAGGTCGCCTACTCCGACTGCTGGGCAGCCGGGCTCGAGCGGGCCTGGTCCGGAACCGAGGTGCTGAACTTTGGAGCGCCGGGGTACGGCCACGACCAGGCCTGGTTGCGCTACGAGCGCGAGGGACGTGGTTACCGTCCGTGCGCGGTCCTGATGGGCTACATGGTCGACAGCATCAGTCGCGCCATCAGCCGCTTCCGACCCTTCCAGAGCCCGGACGTCGGGCTGCCGCTGAGCAAGCCTCGCTACCTGCTCGAGGGCGAGGAGCTGCGGCTGTTGCCGAATCCGGTGACGACGCCCGCGCAGTTGGCCGATCCGGGGTGGGTCGAGGCGACGCTCGGGCCCGACGACCATTGGTACTTCCCGGGCATGTTCGTGGCGAACCCGTTCGATGCGTCCTACGTCGTCCGCGTCGCCCGCACCGCCGCCTACCGCCGAGCGAAGGGCCAGGGCACGACCGACGCGCGGAGCCAGCTTGCTCAGCTCTACCAGCTCGATCAGGAGCCACTGCTGGTCGCCGGCCGGATTCTGGTCCACTTCGCCCGGGAGGTCCGGCGGGACGGCGCGACACCAGTCGTCGTCGTCTTCGGTCGCGAGAGGGAAGTCGCGACCATCCGCGAGGGCGGCGGCAAGCCCTACGCGCCGATCCTGGACTGGCTGGCCCGCGAGGGGATCGCGACGATCGACGTGACCGATGCCCTGGTCCGCGAGGCGCGGCGAACGGGTGAGGATGCCCTGACCGCCCGCAATGGCCACTACAGCCGCCGCGGCAACGCCGTCGTTGCCGCGGCTCTGGCCCGCGAGCTCCCCCGGTTGACCGCGCCGACCTGCGGGTAGCGAGCAGCAGCGTGGCACGACCGCGAGGGTCGGGGCGGGTTTCCAACCAGCCCTGTCGCCGCCACAGACCGCCTCGGACTCGTGCCAGACTTTGCCGACGTGCTCAGTGGAGCTGGTAGACCATGAGGACGACGCAGATCAGGATCGCCAGACAGCAGAGGAGGTTGAGCCAGCTCGCCGTCTGGAGTGGGCGATCGATCCTGGCCTCGGGCGCGAGGGCGACCGCGGATCCGGCGCCCGCGAGGCCGGCGCTCGCGGCCGCGCCCAGGCGGCGGACCAGCACGAGCTTGATCGCAAGGGTCGCGACGAGCGTCCCGACGACGAAGACGTGCTTGTAGAAGAGCGCCCAACCGTAGGTCGTTCGCCTTAAATCTTCGAGGATCGCCCAGGACCACTGGGGCCTGGTGACCGGGTTGTAGACCGTCTGCCAGACGCCAGTGACCACGATGACGGGGATCGCCAGCAGGACGAATGGGAGGGTGAGGCGGATGAGCTGGGAGCGCTGCGCCGCGGAGAGGCCCGGGGCCACCGCCAGGAAGGCGTCTAGCAGGGCGATGCCGATCCAGGCGGTAGCGAACGGGACGTGGACCCACAGCATTGTCAGCGTGATCGTCGACTCCTTCATGGGCCCGAACCTCTCGGGGCGGTCAGCCGGCCGAGTGCGCTACTGGGCGATGAGCGTCCCGACCATGCCACGTTCGGCGTGGTTGTCGATGCTGCAGTAGAATGGATAGGCGCCGGGCTGATCGAACGCGACCTCCCAGATGCCGCCCGAGCCGGCCGAGAACGTGTCGGACTCGCCTTCGACGCCGTTGCCGAAGTCGATGATCATGTTGTGGCGGCGGCTATCGACGTTCGTGAGGTTCAACGTGACGACGCCAACCGGCACAATCAGCTCCGCCGGCTCGAAAATGTAGGTGCCGAGCACCACGTCGACGGGCGTCGGCTGCGCGGCGGCGGGGCGGTCGAGTCCAGTGGCGACGGTGACGCCGAGAGCAAGCCCAACGGCCGCTAGCATCAGCCCGATAAGTCTGCGCATCATTCCTCCATGGTGGGCACGGGTCTGGATCGGACGGATGTCGCCGACCTCACCTTAAGTGTACGCATTCGGCGGGCGGCTGGTTTGATTCGCTCCCCGCTCGGACCGGTCGGTCACGAGGAGTAGACGCCCCGATCGCCGCCGGCGTGGTCTCGCTCACCCGTCGGCGCGGCCGAAGAAGGCCGCGGTCCGCCGAAACATGTTCTGGCGTCCGCTCGGGGCGCATGCCGCGAGCGTCGGCGCATCCAGCACCCGCGCGCGGGCGATGCTGCCGACGATGTCGACCAGCGTCACTAGCAGGAGGATAGCGATCGCGAGGGTCAGGACCTCGTTGTAGCGGAAGAGTTTCATGCTGATGCTGAGCTGCGTCCCGATGCCGCCGGCCCCGACGAAACCGAGGACGGTCGCCGCCCGCATGTTGCATTCCCAGCGAAAGAGGGTGTAGGAGAGCAGGACCGGCAGGGCGAGTGGGGCCCGCGCCAGCAAGGTCACCGCGATCTCACCCGCGCCGGTCGCCCGCGCCGCCTCGACCACAGGGCGATTGCATGATCGTTCAGGCGCGCACGCCGTCGAGGATTGTGCGGAGATAGGTGTCGTCGAGGGCGGCGCGCAAGCGTTTGGTGGCGAGGCCGTGTGCGTCGGGAAGGATCCTGACGCAGGAGATTGAGGGCGACATGGCGGATGATGGCGAGGTTCTCGGGGGCAAAGTCGGCCCGCACCCGGCTGGCATCCTCGTGGGAGACAACGTCGAGGACCCAGTGGAGGCGGTTCTCGATGCCCCAATGGCCGCGGACGGCCTGATTGAGCGGCTTGGCCGCGGCCGGCAAGCTGGAGCGGTAGTGGCGCGCCTCGGTCGTGACGGTGGCCCCGATGCGGCGGGTCGACTCGACGAGCACGACGCTGCGGAGGTTCGGCCAGGCGCCCTCGGGATCGATGTAGGCGAGATAGGCCGGGTCACCGATGGCCAGGCAGCGGCGCTGCTCGATCCGTCCGTGATCCTTGTCGAGGGTCGTATGTGGCACGAGATCGGCCAGCGGCAGGGTCGTGCCGACAGCGGCGCTGGCGTCCGCGAACGCCAGGCGGACGCGTGCGTGCATCGTCGGCTGGTTGTCCTTGAGGGCCAGCACGTAGTCGGCGCCCTGCTCGATGATCTGGCTCGCGATCGCGGTCTGGCAGCCCATGGCATCGATCGTGACGATCGCGCCCTCGAGGGCCAGCAGGCGCAACAGGGCCGGGATCGCGGTGATCTCATTCGATTTCGTGTCGGTGGCGACCTGACCAATGACCAGACCTCTGGCGGTCGCCCAGGCACTGACCAGATGCAGCGCCTCCTTACCGGCTGGCCGATCGTGCGACCGCCGCAGCGTCTTGCCGTCCACCGCGACGACCTGCGGTCCGCACTCGCCGACCCCCGCCCGGACCCAGGCCAGGAAGCAGCGGCGGAACTCGTCGGGGTCCAGCCGCCGGAACACGCGCCCGAACGTGTCGTGCGAGGGGATGCCGTGCGGCAGCGCCAGGAACGTCCGCAGCCACGGCGCCTTGACCCGCCCGAAGGTCTCGACCGCGACCCAGTCGTTGGCCCCGCAGATCACCACGCACAGCGTGATCGTCACGATGTCGACCAGCAGATGCTCCTTCCCACGCTCGGCGCGGGGGTCAGTCAGCGACGCGAAGTGCTCGCTGATGCTCGTTGGTGGCAAGGTCAGCATGGGACACCTCCAGCGCCGACGCACGGCACTGCCCCACGCTACCTGATCACCATTTGACGAAACAACATGCAATCGCCCTGGCCCTGTCGTTGCCACCATCTTGGACCGACCCGAGATGATGCGATCCGGGAGGCCACGGCTAGCAGAGCCAGGAGGAGGTGAGACCACCTTTTGAGCGCACGCACGTTCACCGCATCGCCCGGTGCTATATTGCTCCCGAGCGCCCTCGGGGGTCCTGCGGATCAAGTGCCCGCTCGCCGATGCGTCGGCGGGCCATTTCTTTGGGCGGGAGAATCGGCCGGTGGTAGCGGCGCAGGCAGGTGTGGGCAGGTGAAAGGCTAGGGCGAGAGGCGGAGCCGCAAGGCGGAGCAGGCCATCATCGCCCCGATAACCCACTCGACCATGGCCGAGGTTGCCATTGGCGCCACGGAGTTGATGGACTTGGAGGCGCGGATCGCGGCGCTCGAGGCGCCGCAAGGCGGGAGGGGGTGCCGCGGTGCGTAGGCAGCGGCCTACCGGAGATCTCACAATTCGGTCTTAGTCCCTGAGGTGGGCGTGGAGGCCAGTCCAGCCATTCCGCGCCCGCTGACTCGTTTTGCGCCCATTGCGGGTACGTGGTGGCGCATCCGCATGCGGGTCGTCGCACGCCGCGGGAGTTCGTTGAGTCCCGCGCCGGGCACAAGGACCGGCCGGCGCTGAAGGCCACGCTTGACGCTTGGTTCGCTGAGGTCAAGGTGGCTCGCTGGGCGAGCACGGCCGACGTGAAGCGGCTCTACGCGACGGCGAGCATCGTCTCGGCTGACCGCATCGTGTTCAACATCAAGGGCAACGACTATCGGCTGGTTGCGGCGGTGGACTTCGAGAAGGGGATCGTCTGGATCACATGGATCGGCACGCACCGCGACTACGATCGCATCGACGTCACAGAGGTGGAGCATGACCAGGTGTAATCTGAAGCCGATCCGGTCGGAGGCCGACTACGAAGCGGCGTTGGCCGAGGTCGAGCGGCTGTGGGGAGCGAAGGCCGGAACGCGCGAGGGCGACCGCCTCGATGTGCTGGCGACGCTCATCGACGCCTATTAGGCCGAGCATCACCCGATGGACCCTCCCGATCGCATCGAGGCGATCCAGTTCCGGATGGAGCAGCAGGGACTCACCCGGAAGGATCTCGAGGCGATCATCGGCACGCGCACGCGCGTCGCCGAGGTGCTGAATCGTAAGCGAGGCCTGTCGATCGGCATGATCCGCCGCCTGCACGATCGGCTCGGCATCTCCGCCGATGTGCTGATCCGCCCTTCGCTCTCCATCCCTCAGTCTGTCACAGAGGACGGCTCAAACAGTCTCCGCCGCCGGAGGGTCGGTCCGGTCGGCAGCCAGCAGGCCTGACCGACGCATCTCATCGAGATGTTCGTCCGTTAGGAGGTCCGGGCGGCGGTGGGCCGTGCGGAGGAGGGACTGCTGGCGGCGCCAGCGGGCGATCTCGGCGTGGTGGCCGGAGAGCAGGATGTCGGGGACGGTCGAGCCACCGAACTCGGGTGGGCGAGTGTAGTGCGGGTACTCGAGCAGGCCCTGGCTGTGCGACTCTTCGCCGGTTGACTCCTCGGCGCCCAGGACGCCGGGTAGGAGGCGGGCGACGGCGTCGATGACCACCATCGCCGCCAGCTCGCCGCCGGTGAGGACGTAGTCGCCAATCGACAGCTCGTCGGTCGCCAGGTGCTCCCGAACGCGCTCGTCGAC
>JACCZL010000138.1 GCA_013695975.1 Chloroflexota bacterium | reverse complement strand
GGCGGGGCCCCGCCAACGCTGAGATCTGCATCGGACCCCGAGAGGCGAATACCTGACGTCGCGGGCTCGGACAGACGTATCATGATGGGGCAGAGACAGGCTGCCAACGCGGTGAGTCAGGATTGGGACGACGATGAGAGATTTTTTCAAGTCTCGCGGCGCGCAGTTCTTCCCGACCGGTCGCGCGGCCTTGCTGGTCGCATTGGTCGCCGCCGTCCTGTTCCAGCTCGCGGTCGCGCCGGTCCCCGCCGCGCCGAGCCCGTCGACTAGCGCGGTCGACGAGGAGCGTGGCCTCGAACTGATCGTGGCTGCCTACGACGTTCTCCAGGACCGCTTCTTCCGTCCGCTGGACTCGCAGGTGCTACTGGGCGCGGCGTGGGATGGGGCTCGCCGCGGGCTCGGAGCAGAGTTGAGATCCCCGCCAGGTGTCGCAGCCCTCCAGCTCGTCGGAGATCGACAAGCGGATCTTGCCGAGTTCTCGAATCAGTATCGTGCGCTCCTCGCGGCGGCGGGGCCGGGGGTGAACGGGGTGCGCGTGGCGATGATCGCGGCGGACGCGATGACCGACAGCGTCGCCGAGCAGCACACCGCGTTCCTGACCCCCGAGCAATTCGTCCAGTTCAAGGCCAGCTTGACCGCTTCGCCGGCGGTCGTCGGGCTCGGGATCGTCATCGACGGTCAGCGGGCGCCGTTCACGATCGAGTACGTCATTCCGGGCGCGCCGGCCGAACAGCGTGGCGTTCTGGAAGGCGATCAGATCGAGCAGGTCGCCGGCCGTGCCACCGGCGGCCTCGAGCTGGCGGAGGTTTCGCAGCTCCTTCGCGGTGAGGCGGGCGAGGTTGTGACCCTCGGCTTGCGGCGGGGGGGTCAGCCCCTCGAGGTCGCTATCACCCGAGCCCGGTTCATCCCGCCGGCGCTACGGATGCGGCTCCTGGCGGAGGGTGTCTGCTATATGCGCCTGACCCAGTTCCCGGCCCCCTTCTTCCCGGATGGCTTGATTGGGCGGACGGTCGACGACGACCTCGACGCGGCGCTCCAACGGTGCGAGCAGGGTGGGGCACAGGGCTGGATCATGGACCTGCGCGGCAACGGCGGCGGCTCGACCCTGGCCCTGGCCCAGTTGCTCGGACGGTTCATGGACGCGGGTCCGATCAGCGTCGACCGCGACCGTGTGGGCGGGCGCTACGAGCAGGCGACCGACGGCCATCTGTTCCCGATCCAGCGGCCGCTGGTCGTCCTGATCGACGGTGGCTCAGCCTCGGCCTCGGAAGCGTTCGCCTCGGCCGTACAGGAGTACGGGCGCGGGGTGGTCGTGGGCCAGCGCTCGGCCGGGGCGCTCAACGCGGCGAACGTGCTGGCCCTACCGCTGGACGCGGGGATTTTTGTGGCCACGCGCGAAGTGTTCACTGGCCGGCTGGAACAGGCGGTCGACGGCGTCGGCGTCACCCCAGACGTGGTTCTGCCGCCTGGCTCGGATCCTGTGGTGGTCCCGCGGGTGGCGATCGATCTCGCGCTCCAGCCACCAGCCGGTGTTGGACCGCTGCCGGCGCCGCCGCCGACGCCGGAGGGTGCCGTCTTCAGCGAGCCCGAGCTGCGCGCCGCGCTCGATCCAGTCCAGCTCCGGGCGGAGGACGCCGAGCTGCCCGAAGACGCGATCATCCCCGGCGATCTCGTCCTCGACCACATCAACTGGTACGCTAGCGACAGCCCGAACCTGGATGCCGGGCGCCAGCGTGGGCTGCGGTTGGGTTGGCGGGGGAGCCTGCTCCGCTGGCTGGGGCGTGGCTATCCACCCACCTATGCGATGGATGTGCAGCTCTATCGCGACGCCGATGGCGCCCATCGCGACTTCCGCGAGATCTACGAGCCGGACGAGCCGCGCAACCCGTCCCAATACCGTGACGTCGAGCCGCCGATCACCCTGGGTGACGACACTCGGGCGTTGATCGGAACCGGCCAGAACGAGGGTCGGGTCGTGTTCGCCTGGCGCCGGGGCAACGCCAACCACGTCGTCGTCCGCACGCTCGTCCCCGGCCAGCCGCCAGTCTTCGACGGGGTAGTCCGCCTGGCCCAGATCGCGGACGCCCGCGCCGCCCAGCTCGGCCGTTAGCTGGAGCCCGTCGCTGCCCGAAGCTGGCTCGCTCGAGTCGCCAAGTCCGGCCGAGGCTGGTAGGCGCCGAGTCGGCCGACTCAGGAGCGTCGGGTGCCGCTGACGGCCCCTGCTCGTCGTCAACAGTAGACGGACCGTGGCACGGAAGTTGCTTTGATTCTAGCGTGACCGGCAGCCTGCGAAGACGGGCGCCGCCAAGGGAGGGAATGTCACATGGGTATCATCGCTTTTCTCATAGTGGGTCTGCTCGCCGGCTGGCTGGCCGGCATGGTGATGGGTGGCCGAGGCTACGGCATACTCGGCAACATCGTCGTAGGGATCATCGGGGCCTTGCTCGGCGGCTTCGTCGGCTCGGCGCTGTTCGGCTGGGACGTGACCGGGTTCAACTTCCAGAGCATCCTGGTTGCCTTCCTGGGCGCCGTGCTCTTCCTGCTGATCCTCCGAATGATCCCGGGGCGGCAGCCCTTCGAGCGGTAAGCACGTACGCTCATCGCGTACTCTTAGGGGGACTGAGCAATCAGTCCCCCTTTTGCTTTGCTCGGGCCTCGATCGCCGATCCGGCAGCGGCCCGAATCCTCTCGACGGGGGTCTGTGCCCGTGTCCGATCGGTTTGCTGAATCGGCGTTCGAAGCCCACGAGGATCGTGCCCGCTCGGGGATCCCTTTCGAGATCGGGATCGCACTGCTCCTGCTGGTGCTGTCGCTGCTCTACGCGCTGCTGTTCAGCCGGATGGTCTACGACTCGCTGGTCGAGCACTTTACACCGAGCCACATCCACGCGTTGCGCTTTGCTGGTCCGCCCCATGCTCACAATGCGATCGAGTGGGCCCTCCTCGTCGGGCCCGCCCTGATCGGCTGGGTCGGCGTCGTCCTCACGCTGCGGTATCTTGGACGTCGCTCGCTGGCTCGAAGGCCCGACACCGCCAAGCGGCTAGATTGAGCCCTTCGAGTGACGTGGGGATCGTGACGGCAGCGGGCGGGGCGCAGGTCCCTGATGGCCCCGCTCGGATTGGGCCGTTCCGAGTTCTGCTGCCGCTCCTCAATCCGGCCCTTGGACCTCCGCTGCTCGAGCTGGGAGCCCGGCTCGCGGGTGGGCCGGGCGGCCAGGTGCTGCTCCTGAGCGTCGCCGAGGTGGCCGACGAGGCGTCGCTCAGCCAGGGCCTACCTCTCGCTCGGGCCTATCGGACGATGATGAGCGTCCTCGAACGGAGCGGCTCGGGGGTCGAGGCGCGCTCGCTGGTGCGGGTATTCCACGATGTCGCGGCCGGTATCCGGGAGACGGCCCAGGAGACGGCCAGCGATCTGCTCTTGCTCCCGTGGAAAGGCTTCGCACGAGGCTCGGATCGTGTCTTCGGCGAGCTGCTCGATCGCCTGGTTGGACAGCCGCCGTGCGACGTCGTGTTGGCCCGCCTGCCGGTCCCAGCCGAGCCCTGGCGGGTCCTGGTCGCCGCGCGCGGGGGGACCTACGCCGAGCTGGCGGTCGACATCGGGGAGCGTCTGGCCGGGGGTGGCGGGCGGCTGACCGTCGTCCACGCCGCGCCGACGCGCGATGTGGCGGACGACCGTCCCTTCGAGGTAATTCGCGCCAGGTTGGCCGACGCGCAGCGGTCTCCGCGCGTGATCGAGCTGGGCGGCGATCCGCGGGATGGGATCATGCGCGAAGCGGCCGGGCACAACGTCGTGATCCTGGGCGCGACTGGTCGGGCCGGGGCCGTCTCGCCACTCGGCCCGCTTGGCGATCAGCTCGCTCGTGACCTGCAGAAGGGACTGCTGATCGTCAAGACCCGTTCTCCCCTGCGCCTGCCAACCGGCCCGCACGGGAGTGGTCCGCCTCCGGGACAGGTCGATCGCTGGTTCGCGGAGAACACCTATCAGTACCGAGAGTTCTCCGACATCGGGCGGCTGGTCGACCTGAAGCACCGCCGTGGCCTGACGATCAGTCTCGGCGTCCCGGCCCACAACGCCGAAGGCACGATCGTCGGCGTGCTCAAGGCGACCCACGGCTTGCTCCAGCA
>JACCZL010000135.1 GCA_013695975.1 Chloroflexota bacterium | reverse complement strand
GAGTCGGCCCGGCGAGGCGCTGGGCCGGCCGCTGGGGACTGCCGCCGGTTTCGCCAGGCGGACGGGCTGGGCCGGGCTGATCTCCAATCGTCATTGGTTTCTCCTCTCATTGGCACATCCGCGGCCTGACCCGTGCGTACCCTTGCTGCCTCGTGCTCGCCACGGCGTTCCGAGGATAGCCCGATCGGGAGCGAGAACGCCACGACGGGGGTCACAAGCGCGGATACCGACGCAGCAGTCTACCCGCTCGACATGTCAGACTCCGTCTCGGTCACCGCGGGCAGGCGGCACTGCGCCCGGCTTGCGGCCCAGCGTCGGCCAGAGCAGCCAGGCGAACCAGGCGAACCCGAGGAACGCCAGCGTGCCCCCGAGCGCTGTGAGCATCCCCGCCAAGCCGACGTAGCCGCCGAGCAGTTGGCCGCCGACCCGCAGCGTGGCGCCGACCAGCAGCAGCCAGACCATGCCGGCCAGCACGCGCGGGCGGCGGGTCATCTCGCCCGAGAAGCCCGGCAGGATCCGACCGGCCATGCCGACCAGCAGGGGCAGGAGATAGCCCATCGTCAGGGCGTGGCGCTGGGCGCTGGCCTCGACGAAGCCGACCGCCGAGCCGGTCGTCGACTCGCGGGCGGCAAAGAAGGCGCCGAGCGCGACGGCAACGAGCAGCCAGCCGAAGGCCAGGCGGAACCAGAGTCGGGTCGGATTGGTGATGTGGGGCATGCCCGAGCGGCGCGCGGCCGGCTCGAACAGCCGCAATGCGAACGTGTGGAGCAGGAGGGCGGCCGTCTGCGTGGACCAGCCGCCCAGGCGGAGCCACCGCGCCTCCGCGATGAGCTCCGGTCGCCACCCCTGAACCAGCCATCCCGCGACGACGAGCGCCATCCCGATCCCGTAGGCGACAATAGCCGGCCCGAAGAGCCGGGCTCGCGGCGGCCGCAGCAGCAGGAACTGAGGGAAGATCTTGAGGCCGACCGCCAGTGTGACCGGGACGATGAAGCCCCAGATGCCGAGGTGCAGCAGCGCCTCGTCCAGCGCCGGCGAGACGATCGCCCGCCCCCCGGCCAGCTCGAGGCTCGCCGCGAGGTTGAGCAGGTAGCCGAGCACGAGGCTGCCCAGCCCCAGGGCCAGGGCTCGTCTCCAGGCGGCCCACGGCTGGATGCTCGCTCGGGCTACCCCGAGCGTCGCGTGGGCGAACAGCCCGGCCCCGACCAGCTCCAGTGCCGCCGCCAGAACCAGCCCGACCCCACGAGTCAGCCCCGCCTCGAGCGGCTGCAGCAGGAAGCGCAAGCCCACGCCGACGGCGATCAGGATGCCGCCGAGCCGCGCCTGGCGAGGCCGGGTCAGCGGCGCCGACAGGAACCGCGGGAAGAGGACCGTGCCGACCGCCAGGATGAAGAGCGCCGTGAAGCCGAAGACCTGGGCGTGGCCGTGCGCCTGGCCGAGCGGGAGCCAGCCGGCCCCGACGTCCCACTGCAGCACGATTCCCAGCAGGAGATAGAGGCCTAGGCCGAAGCCTGGCGCCCAGGCCAGCAGGAGCGCGGCCCGCGCCAGGGCCGGATACGGGTCAATGGTTGGTCGGGCCGGCGCCCGCGGGGCGGCGGCCTGCCGCGCTGCCACCGGGTTTGCCATCCGAGCCGTCACTCTCCCATCAGTTGCACAGCCTTCCGGACGAGGAGAGCGTCAGGGCTGGTGCCTGATCCGACGAGACCTCCTGCTCATGATATCGCCAAGGGACAAGCGTTCCGCTGAAGTCGGGACATCTGCCCGAGCCGATCGCCCGCTGACCGGGCGCATAGTGGTAGTGTAGAGACGATTGGCGCCGCGGGTCCGCTCGGCGCCGCGAGGTGGGATGCTCCGCGAATACGTTACCTGGGACTCGCCGATCCTCGGGCGGAAGATGGAGCTGCTCTGGTTTGGCCACGCTGGGCGGCCGATGGTCTGGTTCCCGACCTCGGCCGGCCGGTTTTACCAGAGCGAGGACTTCGGGCTGATCGGGGCCGTCGCCGACCTGCTCGAGGCGGGGGCGATCCAGGTCGCCTGCGTCGACAGCGTCGATGCCGAGAGCTTCTACGCCAGGCACCGCCATCCCTCCGAGCGGCTCGCCCGCCACGACCAGTACGATCGCTACCTGGCCGACGAGGTCGTCCCGTGGGTGCGCGAGAAGGCGCGGACCGAGGCCAGGGTGGCGACCCTCGGCGCCAGCTTCGGCGCCTACCATGCCGCCAACTTCGGCTTCCGCCACCCCGACCTGGTCGACAAGGTGATCGGCTTCTCCGGCAAGTACGACATCCACTCGTTCCTCGACGGCTACTGGGACGACTCGGCCTACTTCCACTGCCCGACCGCCTACGTCCC
>JACCZL010000134.1 GCA_013695975.1 Chloroflexota bacterium | reverse complement strand
CGATCCGAACCGCGACCGTGAGGGAGCGGCCCGGTACTCCCGGCCCCGAGGTTGTGGTGCACCGGGATGCTCCCTCACGGTCGCGGTTCGGAAGATTGCCGCGTCAATCGGCGTTGACCCGCTACATGCGGGATTTCCGCACCATCTCCAACACTCGATCCGGCGTCAGCGGGAGCTCGCGGACGGAAACGCCGATGGCGTCCGAGACGGCGTTGGCCAGGACGGCTGGTGCCCCGACCGTGCCGCCCTCGCCGGCGCCCTTGATGCCGAGTGGATTGAGGGGCGAGGGGGCGTCCTCGGTGAGCAGGATGTCGATGTGGGGGACTTCGGCGCTGGTTGGGAGGAGGTAATCCATGAACGTCGCGCTCACGAGCTGACCGGCCTCGTCGTAGCGAAGCTCTTCGAGCAGGGTGCCGCCGATTCCCTGGGCGGCGCCGCCGACGAGCTGCCCCTCGACGAGCATCGGGTTGATCGCCCGACCGACATCGTAGGCAATTAGGTAGGCCAGGATCTCGAGCTGGCCGGTCTCACCGTCGACCTCGACGGCCGCCAGATGGACGCCGTAAGGGTAGGTCATGTGGGTAGTCTCGAAGTGGGCGGTCTCGTCGAGGAGCGGCGAGACGCCAGGCGGCAGAGGCTGGCCGGGCAGGGCGGCGCGGGCCAGCTCGGCGAAGGAGAGGCCTCGCTCGGGCGCGCCGGCCACTCGGACGCGACCGTCGACCAGCTCGAGATCGCTGGGCGCGGCTTCCAGGCGATGGGCCCCGAGGGCCAGCAGCTTCTCTCGGAGTTGGCGGGCAGCGAGATCGGCGGCGTTGCCGGCCATGACCGCCCCACGACTGGCGAACGCCCCGCCGCCGTGGGGGATCACCGCGGTGTCACCGTGGACGACGGTCACGCTGGCTGGATCGATCCCCAGATGCTCGGCGCAAATCTGGGCGAGCGTCGTCTCCATGCCCTGGCCCAGGTTGGCGATGCCGGAGTAGAGGACCACCCCGCCGCTCAGGTCGATCTCGATCCGCGCGGTTTCGTAGGGGCCAAGCCCGGTCTTCTCGACGAAGCAGCCGATCCCGATCCCCACCAGGCGTCCCTGCACCCGAGCCTCTCGCTGGCGTAGACGCCAGGCGGGGTAGTCGAAGCGTTCGAGCGCCCGATCGAGGAGGGCGCCGTAAGCGCCGCTGTCGAAGACGATCGGCGTGTCCAACGCGGCGGTCCCGACGTCATAGGGCATCGCCTCCGGCGGGATGAAATTGCGCCGTCGAATCTCGACCGGGTCTAAGCCGAGCCGCTCCGCCGCGAGGTCGAGCGCCCGCTCGCGGACGAAGGTGGCCTCGAAGCGGCCCGGGCCCCGATAGGTCCCTGTCGGCGTCTTGTTCGTCAGGACGCAGGCGACCTCCGACCGGTAGGCGGGTATTCGGTACGGGCCGGGCAGCATCGCCGATGTCAGGGCCGCGACAGTCACACCATGGGTGCGGACGTAGGCACCTTGATCGTTGAGGAAGCGGTCGCGCATGGCCAGGATCGTCCCGTCGCATCGGAGGGCCAGCTCGATCTGGTGGACCTGCTGGCGCGAATGGTTTGTCGCGACCAGGTGTTCGAGACGATCTTCCACCCAGGCCACCGGCCGCCCGATCCGCATCGCCAGGAATGGCACCAGGAAGTCCTCGGGGTAGAGCTCGCCCCGCACCCCGAATCCACCGCCGACCTCCGGCTCGACCAAGTGGACCCGGTGCTCGGGCAATTCGAGCAGGCCGGCCAGGACGCCGCGGTTGAAGTGGGGGACCTTAGTGGGCCCCCACATCGTCAGCACACCCCGGCCGGCGTCGAACTCGGCGGTCAGACCGCGCGTCTCGAGCGGGACGCCAGTGTGGCGCTGGATGCGGAGCTCCTCACGCACGACGAGATCGGCCTCGGCGAAGGCGGCCTGGACGTCCCCGACCTGGACATCCCACTCGGCCACGACGTTGGTCGGGAGGAGGGTGTGGACCAGCGGCGCATCGGCGACGAGCCCCTCAGCCGCGTCGACGACCGGTCGCAGCGGTTCGTAATGCACGCGGACCAACTCACGGGCATCTTCCGCCTGGTAGCGGTCGCCGGCGACGATGGCGGCGACTGGATCTCCGACGTAGCGGACGCAGTCGCGGGCGAGCGGATATTGAAGACACGCGACGAGCGACGGCAGCGGCGAGAGCCGAACTGGGATCGGGCGGACCGAGCCGAGGTCGGCGGCCGTAACGATGTCGACCACCCCGGGTGCGCGGCGGGCCGCGGACACGTCGATGCCGACCACTCGGGCATGGGCGTGCGGGCTCCGCAGCACCGCGAGGTGGAGGGCATCGGCCCGACGAATATCGGCGACGTATCGCCCGCGACCGGTCAGCAGCCGAGGATCTTCCTGTCGCCGAACGCTCGCGCCGAACCAGCCCACGGGGTAGACGGTAGACGGTAGACGGGGGTCGGCCTTCCGTCGACCGTCTACGGTCTACCTGTCCGCTAGGCCTTGCTCAGGAAGGGCAGGCCGGTGCGCTGGTTTTCGCCGACCTTGTAGCCGTTCGGCACCTCGGCAAGAGCCTCACCCTCCTTCGCCTCGCGGGCGAAGTAAAAGATGCGCTGCTCGCGACCGTTGCGGAGCTTGACATTCTTGCCATGCAGAAAGTAAGTCTGGCCCTTGCTGTTCTTGTGTGAGTAGGCCATTCGAGTCCTCCTCTCATGGGACCTGGAGAAGTTGCTCCTCCTAGTCTAACGACCCTGACCCACCCGAGCAAGGCGCGGCGCGCTTCCTTGACACACCAGTGCCGGCGTCGATAGTCTCTAAGAGGGCCATTTCCGAGCTCGAACGCGGTTTGTCGCGTGGGGCTCGTCCCCCGCCCGCGTCGTGGTGGCCAGAAGCGGGGAACACGCCCACGCGTGAGAGCGAGGCATGATGTCCATCCAAACGCTTCCACTCCTCAACCGCCTCGAATACTGTGCCGACGCATTCGCGTACCGGCGCCGCGAGACTCGCGTCGTGTCGGTTGGTGGCGTCGGGGTCGGCGGCGACCACCCGATCCGCGTCCAATCGATGACCACGACCCGCACCCAGGACGTCGAGGCGACGGTGGCTCAGGCCGAGCGGCTCGCGCGGGCCGGCTGCGAAATCGTGCGCATCACCGCCCCGACCGTGCAGGATGCTCGAGCGATCGGCGAGATTCGGAAGGGGCTGGCGAGCCGCGGCGTGGCGGCGCCGCTCGTCGCCGACATCCACTTTAGCCCGGCGGCGGCGATGATGGCGGCCGATTACGTCGACAAGGTGCGGGTCAATCCGGGCAATTACGCCGACTCGCGCCAGTTCGCCGTCCGCGAGTACACCGACGCCGAATACGAGCGCGAGCTCGAGCGGATCGAGGAACGCTTTACCCCACTGGTCCTCAAGTGCAAAGCCAGGGGCATCGCGATGCGGGTCGGGACCAATCACGGCTCGCTGTCCGATCGAATCATGAACCGCTTCGGCGACACGCCGCTCGGGATGGTCGAATCGGCGCTCGAGTTCCTCCGGATCTGCGAGCGCAACGACTACGGCGACGTGATCCTGTCGATGAAGGCTTCCAACCCGAAAGTGATGATCCAGGCCTACCGCCTGCTCGTGGCGCGGATGAATCAGCTCGGGATGGACTATCCGTTGCACCTGGGGGTGACCGAGGCGGGCAACGCCGAGGACGGTCGGATCAAGAGCGCAGTCGGGATCGGGGCCCTCCTCGACGACGGTCTCGGCGATACGATTCGGGTCTCGCTCACCGAGGCGCCGGAGGCGGAGATCCCGGTCGCGATCCGGCTGGCGGCTCCCTACCAGGGGCGCCAGCCGCGCGTCTACGCGGGCACGAGCGTCCCTGAACGACGCGACCCCTACAGCTTCGCCCGACGGCCGAGCAGCGAGCTGACCGCCGGGCCGGTCTCCTTCGGTGGCCGCGAGACTATTCGCGTCGTGCGCCGCGAACCTCCCGAGTCGCCTGATCCAGTAGCCACATTGATCGATATGGTGACCGCCGACCGGCCCGGTGTCGTGGCTCCCGATGTCGTGACGCTCAACATCGAGCGTGGGCACGACATGCACGAGCTGGGTTCTCTCGAAGGCGACGTCACCACGCGCGTGCCAGAGTTCGCGATAGCCGCTCGCGGTTATCCGGAGGCCTCCGCGGCCGGGCGGTGGGGGGAGCTTGCATCGCTCGCGCACCTGCTGCATTGGGCCTCGAGCGCCGAGCCGCCGCCCTCGGACCTGCTCACGGCGGCGCGTGCCTATCGGAGGATGATCCTGCTGGAGACGTCGACCGCCGGGGACGATGTGGCGGTGGCCGTCGAGCGACTGGTCGGCTGGGCCGAGCAGCTTCGCGAGGCCGGGCTGCCCGAGCCGATGCTGGCGATTGAGGCGCCGGACGCCTCGACCAGCATCCGTGCCTACCGTTTGTTGGCGGCCCGGCTCGCTCAGGTTGGCCTGAGCTGCCCGCTGCACCTGGTCGCGCCGAGTGAGGACAACCCCTATGAGCGCCTGCTGCGCAGCTCGGTTGCGCTCGGCTCGCTCCTCTGCGATGGCATCGGCGACAGCGTCGAAATCCGCGGCGGCGAGGGCCGCGGGGCCGTGCGGCTGGCCTTCGACATCCTCCAGGCGAGCGGGGCACGGATCTCGAAGACCGAGTTTGTGGCCTGCCCGTCGTGCGGCCGAACGCTCTTCGATCTCGAGCCGACGACGGACCGTATCAAGGCCCAGACTGGCCACCTGAAAGGCGTGAAGATCGCCATCATGGGCTGCATCGTCAACGGCCCCGGTGAGATGGCCGACGCCGATTTCGGTTACGTCGGCGGAGCGCCCGGGATGGTCAACCTGTACGTCGGCAAGGAGTGTGTCGAGCGCAACGTTCCGCAGGAGCGCGCCGACGAGCGCCTGATCGCCCTCCTGCGCGAGCATGGCCGCTGGACCGAGCCGCCCTCGTAGCGGCGCATGCTGCGCCCGTGGTCGCTGCACGGCAACTCGGGCGCGTGCATGCATAACATCGCTGTGCCAGAGCCAGGACGCACGCCGTGCGCCCCTACGAGCATACGCCGCCAGGCGTTCGGGAGGCCACGGCCCGTCGCTGCTTGGCGAGCAGGCGCGCCAGGCGCCGCTCCAGCTCGCGACGCTCGGCCAGGCTGGAACCTGGCGCTGCATGCCCACGCATTTCAGCAACCTCCAGGCCTGTTAGCGCCTGCTCGACGATCGTGATGGCCTGCGCGTAGTCGCGGGCGCGGTGCTCGTAGTGCTTGGCCAGCTCGACGTAGGGATGATGCTGCGCGTAGCCCGCGGAGAGCAGACGCTGCCAGAGCTCCAACGCGCGCTCAAGCCGGCCCCGGCGCTTGCAGAGCGCCGCGAGTCGGGTCGCGACGGCGACCTGGAGGTCGCGCGAGCGGCTCGCACCAAGCGCAGCCTCATAGCAGACGCAGGCATCCTCCCAATAGCCCTGGTCCTCGTAGACGCGGGCGACGGCGAACAGGTCTTCGGCCTCGGCTCCTGGTTCCGCGTTGAGCGGGTCGCCGAGGAGGTGGCCGAGCCGTCCGGCCAGCGCGACCAGGCTCAGGATGTCGTCGAGGTTGTGGGCAAAGACCCGCGCCATCGGCCGAGCATCGCCGTCTCGGACGTAGCGAAAGTAGAGCTCGGGGATGGCCCACCCGGGCACGTCGCCGCGGCGCACGTGGCCGAGAATCGCCCGCTCGATGCTCCCGAGGCTGCACGACTCGAGGCGTTCGCGCCAGAGTCTGCGGGATGGGAAGAGCAGGTCCAGGTGAACCTCAGCCAACAGGGCTGAGCGCTGGCGGTTGGCGACGAACCGGGTCTGGAGGAGCGGCACGTCGAACCCTTTGCCGTTGAAGCTGACCAGCGCCCGAAAGCGTGGCAGCAGCTCGTTGAGCTGCGCCAGCATCGCCCGCTCTTCGGCGTGGTGACGCATGAAGTATTGCCGCACGACAAAGCGGTCGCCGTCGAAGAAACCGAGCCCAACCATGAAAACATAGGTACCGGTCCCGCCGGAGAGGCCGGTCGTCTCGGTGTCGAGAAACAGCATCTGGCGCAGATCGAGGCTCGCCAGGCCTGCATCGCGGGCGAGGCAGGCCACGGCCCGCTCGCCCAGCCCGAGGAATGCCGCGAGCGGTAATCCGCCGTGGATGTGTTCCAGGGGAAAGGCCCGTTCCCCGACGAAGCAGGCACCGAGCGGGTCCAGCACGACGCTGCCGGGGACGAGGCGGTCGACATCGAGGGCGCCCTCCCGAGGGGCCTCGGAGACGGGAGGGCGGGCCTCGACCGAGCGCGATGGCCCCAGTACTCGCCGCAGCCGATCGCGGAGATCGACACTCACCGATCGAGCTCGAACCTAGCCCTACGGGGTGATCGGAACGGCCTGCTCCGCTTCGACGGCCGTCTCGGGCCCCGCGAGGCGGCGCTTGATCGCCCGGCCGAGGCGGGCGATCCCCTCCTCGATCTGCTCGGGAGAGACGTTCGAGAAGTTCAGCCGCATCGTGTTGTGGCCACCACGGTCCGCATGGAACGATTGACCAGGCACGAATGCCACCTTGTCTCGGATCGCCTCGGTCAGCAGCTCGCGGGTGTCGATCGAGAGCGGCAGCTCGGCCCAGACGAAGAGACCGCCCTGGGCCTTTGTCCAGGTGCAGCCGGCCGGGAAGTGCTCCTCGAGCGCCCGCAACATCACATCCCGCCGCTCGCGGTAGACCTGCTTGATCAGTTCGACGTGGCGGTCGACGAACCCCTCCTCCTTGCAGACCTCGTAGGTCGCCATCTGGACGGCCATCGAGGTGTGGAGGTCCGATGGCTGCTTGGCGAAGACGAACTCGTCGTACAGCCCGGATGGCGTCGCCATCCAGCCGAGGCGGAAGCCGGGCGCCAGGATCTTCGAGAACGTACCCAGGTAGATGACGCCCTCTGGCCAGAGCGAGCGCAGACTCGGGAGGTGCTCGCCCTCGAAGCGCAGCTCGCCGTAGGGGTCGTCCTCGACGATCGGGACGCCGTGGGCCCTGGCCGTCTCGACGAGGATCTCGCGGCGCCTTCGGCTCATCGTCCGCCCGCTCGGGTTCTGGAAGTTGGGCAGGGCGTAGATGAACTTGACCTTGTGGCGGCGGAGGACGCTGTCCAGCTCGTCGCTGCGCATGCCGTCGTCGTCCATCCCGACGATCACGTACTCAGCCTGGTAGACGTCGAAGGCCTGGATCGCCCCCATATAGCTGGGGTTCTCGACGCAGATCGCGTCGGCCGGGTTCAGGAAGACCTTGCCGAGCAGGTCGAGACCCTGCTGCGAGCCGTTGGTGATCAGGATGTGCTCGGCCTCGGCCGGGATGCCCATCCTGGTCATCCGCGCCGCCAGGTACTCGCGGAGCGGCTGATAGCCCTCGGAGGGGCCGTACTGGAGGGCCGCGGCGCCGTTTGTCTCGAGCACCCACTCGAAGGCACGGCGGTACTCGTCGACCGGGAAGAGCTCGGGGGCGGGCAGTCCGCCCGCCAGGGAGATGATCTCGGGTCGGACGGTGTACTTCAGCAGCTCGCGGATGTCGGACGCATGCATCCGCTCGGTGCGGTCGGCGAACAGCTCATTCCAGGTGACAGCCATGGTTGAACTCCAGCATAGTCTACTTGTGCGTCATGACGAAGACGCCGTCCCAGTCGGCGGGCGGCGGCTCGTCCATGAGCTGCTTGCAACGCTCGAGGTAGAGGGTGCTCGGGCCGTCGTTCGGGGCCCAGCGGAGGGCCTCCTGGAAGCGGGCCGCGGCGCCGAGCCAGTCGCGTTCGCGGTAGGCGCGGATCCCGTCCTGGTAGGCGCGGAGCGCTTCGGCAGTGCGCTCGCCGAGGGCGGCGGCGGTGTCCATCACTTCAAAGACCTCGACCGGCTCGGTCTTGCCCTTGACCGCGACGAGATCGAGGAAGCGGGCATGAACGTTATCGCCGGTCGCCGCGAGCGTCGCGGCGCTCGCGATCAAGGTCGTCCCGTACTCCTTGTTGAGCCCCTCCAGGCGAGAGCCCAGGTTCACGGCGTCGCCCATGACGGTGTAGTCGAAGCGGGTGGTGGAGCCCATGTTCCCAACCTTCATCTGGCCGGTGTTGATGCCGAGACCCATCGCCAATGGCGGTCGATTCTCCGCGATCCAACCGGCGTTGAGCCGCTCCAGCTCGGTGATCATCTCGAGGGCCGCTCGGATGGCAAGGCCGGCGTGGTTCTCCTGGCGCTTCGGCGCTCCCCAGAAGGCCATGATCGCGTCGCCCATGTACTTGTCGATCGTTCCGTCGTGCTTGAAGATGACCTCCGACATCGCCGTCAGATAGTCGGTGAGCAACTGGACGAGCTGCTCAGGATTGAGCGACTCCGAGACGGTGGTGAAGCCGCGGATATCGGAGAAGAGCACGGTCATCTCGCGCTGATCGCCGCCCAGCTTGAGACTCTCGGGATCGCGCGCGACTTCAGCCACCACCGAGGGCGAGAGGTACTGCCCCAGCAGCCCACGCATCGCCCGGGTCTGGCCCTGCTCGAAGACGATGCGGTGAAGCATGATCCCGGCGAAGGTCAGGAAGAGCGACAGCGGAGGGTATACGACGTTGAGGATGACCCCGCCCACGTCGAAATACACGCCCACGCCGACGACGAAGCCTGTGAAGGCGACGGCGCAGATGAGGGCGGCGACGAGCGGCGGCAGCACGACGAGGGTGATGCCAGCGAGGAGAGCGAACCCCAGGACGAGCCCGATGGTCATCCAGCGAGGGGCATCCCGTAGGAACTCGCCGCGTAGGATCGTGTCGATGGCGTTGGCATGGATTTCGACCCCATCCATCTTTCCTCGGTCCGAAGGCGGGGTCCAATAGTCGTCGGCGAACGCTGTGGCGGTGACCCCGATCAGGACCAGCTTGCGATCGAACGTTTCGGGCGGCACCCGTCCGTTCAGGACATCCACGAACGGAACGATCGGAAAGGCCGGCCGAGCGCTCTCGTGGGGACCGCCGGCGTAGTTGATGATGAGGGTGCCGCTCTCGTCGATCGGGATACTCCGCCCGGCCAATGGGAGGGTGCGATTCTCGATCGGCCCATCCCAGGGGTCGGGGCGGCGCAAGAACTTCGCCGATGCCAGGAGTCCAACCGAGGGTAGCTGCTGCCCCCCGACGTCGAACACCAGCGGGTAGCGACGGATGGTGCCGTCGGAGTCCGGCAGGGCGTTAGCCAACCCCAGCCCCGCCGAAAGCTCCTTGAAGGTGGGGAGTGGCTCGAACGCCTCCGCGAAGCTTTCGAAGCCGCGTGTCTCGCGCCTGGTGAGGAAATCGCCTGCCATGGGCATCACCACCGCCGTGGCCTTCTGCTGTGCTTCGGACAGTGCGTTGGCCAGCTCCTCATCGCCCTCGGCAGGTGAGTCGAAGAGGATGTCGAACATGATCGTCCGTGCTCTCGCTTCGGTCAGCCGATGGACTACCTCGCCATAGAAGGAACGCGGCCAGCCGAACAGCCGGCCGTAGGGTCGAAGCTCGACGACACTCTTGTCATCCACGCCGACGATCACGACGAATCGCGACACGTCAGGATTCTGCACCTTGGGCGCGAAGAGCAAGTCGGAGAGCTGACGTTGGAGGCGAGTGAAGTTGGCGGTGACGACGTTGTCGGTCAGGAAGGACGCCGTGAGCACAAGGGCAACCGCCAACGTGATTGCCGAGGCGACGGCCAGGCGGCGCTTCTGTCGGCGGGTCATCGGTTTAGTCCTCGACTCTGATGACGCTACCGATGCGGGCGACGACGGCGAGGCGGCGAATCTCGTCGAGCGCGGTTTGCACGGCCGCCTCGTGGGCGCGGTGGGTCATGAAGACGATCTCGGCGTAGCGATCCCCCTCTGACACCTGGATATCCTCCTTCTGCAGGACCGACGCCAGGCTGATCTCGCGCTCCCCCAGCAGCCCGGCGACCCTGGCGATGACGCCCGGCCGGTCGGCGGCGACTAGTCGCAGATAATAGCGGCAGCGGGTATCGGCCATCGAGCGCGGTCGCAAGCGCCCGTCGTAGGCGACGACCGGCCGGACGCTGCCTGCCTCGATCCGCTGGGCCAGGTCGATCACGTCCGCAACGACGGCGCTCGAGGTTGGCCCGGCGCCGGCCCCGCGGCCATAGAGGAGGATCCGCCCGACCAGGTCGCCCTCGACCTGGACGGCGTTGAAGACGCCGTCGACGTTTGCCAGCATGCTGTGCTCGGGCACAAAGGCCGGGTGGACGCGCAGTTCGAGTCCGCCCTCGATCACTTTCGCGATCGCCAGGAGTTTGACGACGTAGCCGAGCTCGCGGGCGTAGCGGAAGTCCGACGGCTCGAGGGTCGTAATCCCCTCGCGATGGACATCGTCGGGATGGACCCGGGCGTGGAAGGCGAGTGTCGCCAGGATCGCGAGCTTGTAGGCAGCGTCGATCCCCTCGACATCGTTGCGCGGGTCGGCCTCGGCGTAGCCGGCCTCCTGGGCCTCGCGGAGGGCCGACTCGAAGTCAAGCCCGGCCTGGCTCATCCGGGTGATGATGTAGTTGGTGGTACCGTTGATGATCGCGGTGACCTGCGAGATGTCGTTGGCGAGCAGGTCGAGCTTGAACGGTCCGATCACCGGGATGCCGCCGCCGACGCTCGCCTCGTAGGCGACGTCGACGCCCCGCCTGGCCGCGGCGGCGACGATCTCGGGACCGTGCTTGGCCATCACCTCTTTATTGGCCGTGACGACGTGCTTGCCGGCCGCGATCGCCCGCCGGATGTACTGGTGGGCTGGCTGATCACCGCCCATGACCTCGACGACGATCTGGACCGACGGGTCTTCGAGCACGGCGGCCGGATCCGTCGTCACGCGAAGCCCGGGGAGCTCGCGCTCCCGGGCTGGATCGCGGACCAGGACGCCGCGTAGCTCGACCTCACGCCCGACTCGCCGCGCGATCGTCTCGGCCTTCTCGCGAAGGGTTCGAGCAACCCCGCCACCCACCACCCCGAGCCCGAGCAGCCCGACCCCGACGCTGTCAGCCATCGCTACTCGGCCCGGGTAAACTGATCACGGAGGTCCAGGAGGGGATGTGTCGCCGCAGGGGCGGAATGAGGTGCGACGGCCGATGCCATACGGCAGCTCCTGCTTACGCCCGCTCGGCGGCCTCAGCTTCGGGGACCTGCTGCTGCTGGGGCTCGGCGTGCTCGACGGCCGCCGAGGCTTGCGCCGGCGGGTAGGGGACCACCTTCCAGAACTGGGTCCGATAGTAGTCCCAGGTGTCGACGATCTCCTGGGCGCGGGCGCTGCCGGTCTTCTCGAAGTGGGCCCGGACCAGCGAATAGAGCAGCTCGAGGTCCTCGAGACTCATGGTGCGCTCGAGGCTGACCATCTCGGGGTTGTAGCGGCTCGGCAGTAGACTGTCCGGGTCGAGGACGAAGGCGGTCCCGTTGGACATGCCGGCCGCGAAGTTGCGGCCAACCTCGCCGAGGACGACCACCACCCCACCGGTCATGTATTCGCAGCCGTGGTCGCCGAGCCCCTCGACGACGGCGGTGGCCCCGCTATTGCGGACGGCGAAGCGCTCGCCGGCCCGGCCGTTGACGAAGAGCGTGCCGCTGGTGGCCCCGTAGAGGACGGTGTTGCCGACGATGACGTTCTCGTGTGGTTTGAAGCGGACGTCGGCGGGCGCCATCAGCACAATCTCGCCGCCGCAGAGGCCCTTGCCGAGGTAGTCGTTGGCCTCGCCCTCCAGGATCAGCCGCATCCCGTTGGTGGCCCAGGCCCCGAAGCTCTGTCCGGCGCTGCCACGGAACCGGACCTCAATCGTGTCCTCAGGGAGACCGGCGCTGCCGAAGCGGCGCGCGATCTCGCCGGCCAGGCGTGTCCCGACGGCGCGGTGGGCGTTCTGGATCGAGTACGAGAGGCGCACACGCTTGCCGCGCTCGAGCGCCTCCTGCGCGTCGCGGATGATCTGGGGATCGAGGGACGTGTCATTCGGGCGGACGTTGCGGTCGACGACGTGCAGTCGCGGGCGCGAGCCGCTGGGGTCGGCTGGCGCGAGGATCGCGGACAGGTCGAGTGTCCAGGGGCGCCCGGTGCCGGCCCTGGCGCCATTGGTCACCTCGGGACCCGGCAGCGGGCGAGCGATCAGGAGCTCCGGCCGTCCGATCACCTCGTCGAGCTTGCGGAAGCCAAGCGACGCCAGAATCTCGCGGACCTCCATCGCCAGGTGGGTGAAGTAGTGGATCGCCATCTCGGCCGTCCCCTCGAACTTCGCCCGATACTTCGGGTCCTGGGTCGCGATTCCGGTCGGGCAGGTGTTCAGGTGGCAGGCCCGAGCCATGTCGCAGCCGATCGCCACGACAGCAGCGGTACCAAACCCGAACTCCTCGGCGCCGAGCATCGCCGCCAGGACGACGTCGCGGCCAGTCTTGAGGCCGCCGTCGGTCCGAACGCGAATCCGCCCCCGCAGGTCGTTCATCACCAGCACTTGTTGGGTCTCGGCCAACCCGAGCTCCCAGGGGCAACCGGCGTTCTTGATCGACGACAGCGGCGAGGCGCCGGTGCCGCCGTCGTGACCACTGATCAGGACGTAGTCGGCATAGGCCTTGCAGACGCCGGCCGCGATGGTCCCGACGCCGGCCTCGGCGACGAGCTTGACCCCGACCCGCGCGCGCGGATTGGCCTGCTTCAAGTCGTAGATGAGCTGGGCCAGATCCTCGATGCTGTAGATGTCGTGGTGGGGCGGCGGCGAGATCAAGGAGATGCCGGGGACGGCGTGGCGGAGCCGGGCGATGGTCTCGTTGACCTTGATGCCCGGAAGCTGGCCGCCCTCACCGGGCTTCGAGCCCTGGGCCATCTTGATCTCGAGCTCGTCGGCCATCGCCAGGTACTCGGCGGTCACGCCGAAACGGGCCGAGGCGACCTGCTTGATCCGATTGTGGCCGACGTCGCCGTTGGCGTCGGCCACGTAGTTGGCCGGGTCTTCGCCACCTTCGCCGGAGTTCGAGCGGCTCCCGATGCGGTTCATCGCCACCGCCAGCGTCCGATGCGCCTCCGGTGAGAGCGCACCGAGCGACATCGCGGTGCTGATGAAGCGTCGGCGAATCGATTCGACCGACTCGACCTCGCGCAGTGGAACCGGCGTTCCGGACTGGAAGTCGATCAGGTCGCGCAGGGTCATCGGAACACGGCTCTGGACCAGGCTGCTGTACTGCTGGTAGTCCTCGTAGTCGCCGCCGATCGTCGCCTTGTGCAGCGCGCGGACGACCAGTGGATTGTAGGCGTGGTACTCGCCATCCCGACGGTAGCGGATGAAGCCGTAATCGGGCAGCTTCGCGGGGATCGCGGTTCGCGGGTCCCGAGTCGCGAGCCCATTGCCCTCGGATGCCTGACTCGAGACCGCCGAGTCGTGTCCCGGGACTCCGTAGGCGGCGTGGTGCCGTGCTAGCAGGTCCTCGGCGATCTCCTGGAAGCCGAGGCCACCGATCCTGGAGGGTGTCCCCTGGAAGCAGCGACTGACGACCTCGTGGGCCAGTCCGAGGATCTCGAAGATTTGGGCCCCACGGTAGCTCGAGACCGTCGAGATGCCCATCTTCGACATGATCTTCAGCAAGCCGTTCTCGGCAGCCTGCTGGAAGCTCAGCTCAGCCTCGCGCAGTCTGGCCGGCCCCTGTTCTCGCCGCTCGACCTCGAGCGCCGACACGTCCTCGCGTCGCCGCTGTCCCAGCTCGATCCGCGAGCGGTACCCTTCGTCCACCGCGTGAGCTACCGTCTCCAGCGCCAGCCACGGATGGACCGCCGCCGCGCCGTAGCCGATCAGGGTGGCGAAGTGATGGACGTCCCAGGCGTCACCGCTCTCGACCACCAGGTCGACACGCATCCGGCGGCCGACCCGAATGAGGTGGTGGTGGACCGCTCCGACCGCCATCAGCGACGGGATCGCGGCCTGCTCCGCATCGAGCTGGCGGTCCGACAGGACCAGCAGGGTCGCTCCGCCGTCGACCGCGGCTACCGCCTCGCCGCAGAGCCGATCGAGCCCCGAGCGCAATCCGGGGGGTCCGTCCGCTGCCATGAAGGTCGTCACCAGCGTACGCACCACGAGCGGGGGCTCGGCGAGTGCGGCCAGCGCAGCCATCTGATCGCGCGACAGGATCGGGCTGCCGAGCTCGAGCAATCGAGCGTGGTCGGGCCCCTCTTCGAGCAGCGTCGGTCGGGGGCCGAGCAGCGTCCGCAGGGACATCACCAACGCTTCGCGGAGCGGATCGATCGGCGGGTTCGTCACCTGGGCGAAGCGCTGCTTGAAGAAGGTGTAGAAGAGCCGTGGCACGCGCGAGAGCGCCGCCATCGGCGTGTCGTCACCCATCGACCAGACGGGGTCCTTACCTTCCGCCCCCATCGGCCCGACGACGAACTTGACCTCCTCCGCCGTGTAGCCGAAGGCGAGCTGCCGAGCGACGAGGGGCGAGGCGGAAGGGGTGGCGGAGACCTGGCCGTTGCTCTCTGCCACGTGCCCGTTGACGAGCGGAGTCGCCCCGCGGGCCTCACCCTTCGCCCCCACATCGAGGCTGCCGATGCCCTTCTGGAGCCACTCGCCGTAGGGGCGGCGCTCGGCGACTTCGCGCTTGAGCTCGTCGTTGGTGAGAATCTGGCGGCGGGCCGTATCGACGGCCAGCATCTGGCCGGGGCCCAGGCGGCCTTTCTCGATCACGCGAGCGTCGTCCATGTCGAAGACACCAACCTCGGAGGCGGCGACGACCAACCCGTCCTCGTCGATCTTGTAGCGCGACGGTCGCAGGCCGTTCCGATCGAGCACCGCCCCAGCGACCACGCCGTC